>NZ_BAAHYY010000004.1:0-111250 GCF_054657315.1 Marinitoga arctica
GTTTAGCCTTTTTTATGGCTATTTATTACCCTTTTTCTCCTTTTTTTATCCTTGACTCCTTACCGGAAATCTTATAGTATTTTATATTTTTTATTAAACTTTCTAATTCACCATCTTGTAATTTAATTTCTAAAATTTTTTCTTTATCTAATTTATAAACACTATTTATTACTTCAGAATTTTGAACCAACACTGCACCACCACTTAAAAATGAACTAAACGGACTGTTTTTGGTGATTTCAATATAATAGTCGCTTAATTTTTTTGAAAGATTTGACTCATATAATTCAAAAAGTTTTTTTATAGTATCTTCAATATTATTATTATAATTTTTGATTATATTAAATTCATTACTTATATATCTGGAAATAAAATCAAAAAGATTTAATTCTTTGTATATAAACGATTCCGAATTTTCCAATATTCTCTCAAAATACATTAAAGTGTTTAATGAATTACTAATTTTATTTTTTTCTTCTTCAAAGAATTTATCAATTTGAATACTTAAATTATTTAATATATTTTTCGTATAAAATTCTGATTGTAATAATATATTATTTATAGAATGAAATATGTTTTGAAAATTATTTTCTATTTTATTATTAAAAGATTCTATTTGATTTATAATTGCTCTTGCTACTTCAGTCGGTGTAGAAAAACTCATATATGAAACAAAATCTGGAATAGTTTTATCTTTCTCATGACCTATACCTGTTAATATTGGAATTTTATTATTTGAAACTCGCGCTATATTTTGAGCTAATCTATAATCATCAAAATACATTAAATCAGATTGAGCGCCACCACCTCTAATTATTACAATAATATCATAATCTATTTTTGAATCTAATATTAATTTCAAAGCTTTGGTCACACTCATTGGCACCTCTACTCCTTGCATAGTAGAAGGATAAAGATGTACAATTGGAGATATTCGTAATTTACTAATATTTTTAATAAAATCACCATAACCTGCCGCTGTTTTAGATGAAATTACTGCGATTTTTTTTATAGGATTCAAATTTTCTAATTTATTTTCTTTAATCCTTAATAAACCTTCAGATTTTAATTTATATAATATTTCTTTTTTCCTTTTTTCTAATTTAGAATTTCCCAACGGCATTAATGATTGTAATCTGATTGCTATAGTTGAGGATGTAGGCCAAAACGAAAGTTTTCCCTTAAACTTCCAACTTTTATTTTCTAAGTCTTTCACAGATTTTAATTCTAATCTTTCTAATAAAGTTAGTACATGTTTTTTTGAAAGAAAGACAGTTATTTTATAAGTTTTTCCAGTATTATTTCTTTGAGAAATTTCTATAAATAAATCCCCATTATTACTTGTTTTTGCACTTGATATATCTCCCGCAAAGACAACTATTTCATCAAATAATGATGTTTTTTTTAATTCAAAAGAAATCCAATTTAAAAGTTCTAAAAGGTCTCTAAATTTTTTCATTTTCACCCTCTTTTCCAGAAAGAACAACAGTTATTTCTCCTTTAACATTTTTTTCTAAAAAATGTTTTAAAGCTTCACTTACTTTCCCTCTAAATAATTCTTGATGAATTTTTGTCATTTCTCTTGCAATGAATATATCTCTATCCCCTATTATTTCAAGTATTTCTTTTAATGTATTATTTAATCTTTGAGGAGATTCAAAAAAAACAAAAAGCATTCCTAAATCTTTTATTTTTCTAAAAAGTCTCCTTTTATTTTTCCCCCTTGGTAAAAAACCATAAAACATATATTTCGACCCAGGAAAACCACTTAATGCAATTGCTGCAGAAGGAGCATTAGGGCCTGGTATAATATCTATTTCAATATTTTCTTCCCAACATTTATTTATTAATTGATAACCTGGATCTGATATAACTGGCATACCCGCATCACTAACTAAAGAACAAATATTATTTTTTCTCACAATCTCTAAAGCTTTTTTAAGAACCTTATTTGCATTATACTCACTAAAAGTAAATAACTCTTTTTTACCTATATCTAAATTATTTAATAATTTTATAGTAACCCTTTTATCCTCAACAAAAATCACATCTGAATCCTTTAATATTTCAATAGCCCTTAAAGATACATCTTTTAGATTACCTATTGGGGTTCCGATTATAAAAAGTTTTCCCATAAATCCACCTCTTTTCTCATAACTATATATAATCTATTATATAATATAATTATTAAATAAAAAGAAAAATAAATTTTTAATTTTCTATTTTAATAATTATATTATTTAAAATAAGAATAAAAGTTCTCAATAAAAATACCTCCAGAGTACATTATCCGCTCTGGAGGCATTTTATATTTAATTTTCTATTTTTTCAACACCATTTGAACTTTTTACTTTAAAATATTCTATATCAATATTATATTTTTTATTATATTCATTTTTCAAACTATCTATACAAATTTCTAATTCATCATCTTTTGAAAGAACTAATACAGCTCCACCAAAGCCACCACCTACTATTCTAGCTCCTGATACTTTATTTTTTAAATAATCTACAATAAAATCTATTTCTTCACATGAAACTTCATATAAATTTCTCAAACTTTCATGAGATTCAAAAAGATATTTCCCAATAGCTTCAATATTATTATCTTTTAATGATTCTACTGTTTTTATAACTCTTTTATTTTCATCCAAAATATGTTTCACCCTTTTATACAATATTTTATCTAATTTTTTTAAATCATCATAAGATACTTCTTTAAATGTTTTTTTATTTAATATTTTTAAAGCTTCATTACATTGTTTTCTCCTAATATTATATTCAGAATTCCCAAGCTCGTGTTTTACTCCTGAATTAATAATATAAAAATTATACTCCTTTAAGTTTAAAGGTATTAAATTATATTTTTTTGTATATGTGTCTAAAAATAATGCATGATTTTCCTTTGATAATGTTGAAGCATATTGATCCATAATACCACAATTTAGACCAACAAACTTATTCTCTGATTTCCAACCAATTAAAGCTATTTCTTCTAAAGAAAATCCTAAATTCAAAAAATCATTTAATGCATACGCTGATACTACTTCTAAAGCTGCTGAACTTGATAAACCTGCTCCTATAGGAAGATTAGATTTAACAAAAAATTTAAAAGGTTGAATTTTACCTTTGATTTTTTCTATTTCCAATATAACTCCTATTATATAATCAGCCCATGTATTTGTTTTTTTTAACTCTAATAAAGAAATTTCTTGATTAGTGTTTTCAGAATGAAATAAAAAATTATCTGAGACTTTAATTTCCAAATTAATATATTTATCTATTGCAAAAGGTAAAACATATCCATCATTATAATCTGTATGTTCACCAATAATATTTATTCTTCCAGGAGCTCTATACATTTATATTCACCTCAACATTTCTTAACTGTTTTGCCGCTTCTTCAGGTTCTATCGGATTTATAAATGCCCATGTTCCACTTTCAACACTAGCTATCCATTTAATTAAGTTTGGTCCCCTCATAGGTGAAATGAATTCCACATGAAAATGAAAATAATGTGTAGTTTTTTTTATATTAAATGGCTTTTGAAAAAACATCATCATATATGGAAATGGCATATTGAATAAAGCATTATATTTATTTATTACAATTTTTAATACACGTGCAAATTCTTTTTTTTCTTCATTTGATAACTCATATATAGTTTCTACATGTCTTTTAGGATAAATATGAACTTCATATGGATACCTTGCATAAAAAGGAACAAGTGCTATAATATTTTTTGTTTCATATACTATTCTTTTATTTTCTTTTTTTTCTTCATTAACTATATCACACACTGCACATGAATGTTTTTCTGAATACCATTTTTTTAAAGAATTCATTTTTAATTCAATTCTTGGAGGAAGAAAAGGAAAAGCATACAATTGTCCATGAGGATGTGGTAAAGTTGCTCCTACTTCTTTCCCTTTATTTTCAAATATAAAAACATATTTAACAAAATTATAAGATAAAAGCTCTTTCGTTCTATCGGCCCACATATTAATTAATTTTTCAATTTGTTTTAATGGCATTTGAGATAATTCAGAATTATGATTTTCAGTATATACAATTACCTCACAAATACCTTGTGATTTTTCCTTTAATAAAACATTACTATCATTTTCAATCTCAGGTGAATCTTTTTTTAAAGCGGGAAATCTATTTTCAAAACTAACTAAATCATATTCCCCAGGAAGTTCTAACACTCCTGGGCATATTGGACAACTATCCTTTGGCAAATTAGGCCTCTTTTGTCTTGAAGATGATATCATTACCCATTCCCCAGTGATTGGATTATATCTTCTTTCAAGCATATTAATCCCTCTCTTCATAATAATGAAATAACCTTCCATCCTCATTCAAAACTGTTTTTTTATTTAATTTTATATAGTCCTGATCATGGAGTATTTCATATTTTTTATTTTTTAAATCAATTTTCATTTTAATATTTCCTGATTTTGTATTATAAGATTCTATTTCAAACGTATCATTATTACCTAATAAACCTTTAACATGAGAAATACCATCTTTTAATTCCAAAGTTTTTGAAAATACATCTTTTCGAATATTTTTTTCTAAATCGTCGCTTTGAATTATCATATTATTTAATACACCAGATACATATGAATACATTTCAATAATTTCATTTTTTAATTCTGTATCTTCTGTTCTTAATAATAAACAGTCAGGATCATTCCACCACCACTTTCCATTCATAAAGCTTCTTGTTAAAACATTTCTTAAGGCATAATAAGCATTTGGATATATAAAATCTGGAGAATCCATTTTATAAAAAGGTGCCGTATCAGTACTAATTCTCATTCCATCCACATATCCAACTGAAGGTAAAATTGGAGCTCCGCACCCAAGAACAAAATACATATTAGTTGACTTACGAATAATATTCATTCCTATATTATATGCTTCTATAGGGGTTACATCCAAATGCCTTTTACCAGGTATAGCCCCAGCAAAGAGAAAATCTATTTTAAAATAATGAATACCTTTATTTCTCAGATCATTGAAAATTGAAGATAAATATTTTTGAGATTCTGGATGCGTAGTATCAAGTGCATATATATTTTTATTCCAATTATAATAAGCGACTTTAGGATTACCATTTTTATCCTTTACGAGCCAATCTTTATGATTAGAAAATATTTCTGAAGTTTCAGATACACTAAAGGGAGCTAACCATAATCCTGGAATATATCCATATTCCTTTATTTTATTAGAAATTGTTTCGATAGAAGGAAATAATTCTTTAGGCTTCCAATCACCTATATCTTTTTGCCATGAATCATCTAATTGAAAAACTTCATAATTATACTCCATAGATAATTTTAAATTTTTTAATATCTCTTCCCAAGTTAAATTTTCAAAATATTGATACCACGATGACCATCCTATTGGATTCCATTTAGAAAATTTAGGATTAAGTTCAATCCTAACATAATCCGCATAAATTTCTAATAACTTTTCTAGAGGTTCATTTTCTAATATTATTAATGGTTCAATATCTATATAATCATCTGCTTTTTTCCCAAAATATTCCAAACAAGCAATAATTTTATTATCTTTAACTATAAAAAAAGGGTGAGCTATTTTTGAAGTTAAAAATCCATATAATTTATTCTCTTTCCCTAAAAAATAATCAGATATTATGTTGTTCTCTAAAAGTTCAGGAATTGGATGTACAGCAAACTTAGCTTTACTTTTCCAATCATCTGGAATATTGTATTTATATGTTGAAATATTTATTTTTTTTGTAGGACTCCAACTTTGCCAATTATTAATAAATAAATTTTCTTCTACAATATCATCAAATAATTCCATTTTATTTAAAATTCCTTTTACTTTTCCTCTAATTATGTAACCTTCAGGAATCTTATCTATTTTCAATTTTAATAAATAATCATTTTTTTTAAATTCAATATATTCTCCGTCAAAATAATTTCCTAATATATTCATATAATCCACCACCTGGAATTTTTGTCTTATTTACTATTTTTGAATTCTCCATAACAATATTAATATCTTTAGATACATGACCAATAAATGTAATTGACATATAAAAACCTCCTAAACATATTAAACGCAATCAATATGTATTTTACTTTTCTCAAAAAAGTTAGAAAATTTAATAGGGATTTTTTTATCAGTTATAATTCCCGTAATTTCAAAAAAGTTAGAAAAAGAAACGAATGATTTTTTAAAAAATTTTGATGAATCTGTTACAATAAACTTTTTTTCTGACGCTTGTATAATAGCTTTTTTTAACTCAGCCTCCAGAAAATTAGCAACCATAAAACCTTTTTCGTAAGATATTCCTGTTGTTCCAAGAAAAGCTATATCTAAATTCAAATCTTCAAGAAATCTTATTGACCATGGCCCCACTATAGAAAAACTATTTTTCCTAATAGTTCCTCCTAATAAAATTATCTCATAATGACTTTCAACTAATTTCTCTGCAATATAAA
Source organism: Marinitoga arctica (assembly GCF_054657315.1). Classification (NCBI taxonomy): domain Bacteria; kingdom Thermotogati; phylum Thermotogota; class Thermotogae; order Petrotogales; family Petrotogaceae; genus Marinitoga; species Marinitoga arctica. Next base: position 6,484 of record NZ_BAAHYY010000004.1, read on the forward strand.
TATTATTGGTAATTATCGTAACACCATTTATAGGTTTTTGTTTTAATAAGTCTGCAATATAATAATTTGTACTACTACTATCCAAAGCAATAGTGTCATCTTCTTGTATATAAGAATAAGCTTTTTTAGCAATTTCTTTTTTTTCAAAACTCATCTGTTTTATTTTACTTAAAAAATTCCATTCTACCTTTGCATGATCTGGTAAAATAGCGCCTCCATGTGTTCTAATTACTTTACCCAATTCTTCTAAATAAGATAAATCTTTTCTTATAGTTACAGCGCTGACTTTTAAAAATTTAGATAATTCATTTACGGATGCTTTCCCTTTGTTTTTTATAAAAGTTATTATCTTCTTTTGTCTTTCTTCAGCAAACATAAAATCATCCTTTCTCCAAATTACTGTACATATACTAACAATATTATTTTAATACTTTATTTATTTTTTTCAAAATCTCTTAATATATATTTATGTTCACTTACGAATAGCTATATTTAATTAGTAGTTAATTTCGTTTATTTTCTAAATATCGCAATAATTGAAACTAAACGAAAATAAACGAAAAAATAAAGTGCCTAATTTCTATAGAAAATAGAAATCAAGCACTTCAAATAAAAAAATTTTAATCAAATTACCCGTTAATTCAATAGGGTTCTGCTAAAATCAAAATTCTTTATTTTATTGTAATGGCAAAAATATGCATTGTAGGTTTTTTGGGGAGATAAATGTTTTTTATTTTTTTGTTTTTTAATTTAAACTCATTTATATATATTTTAGGATTCAGATTTTCCTTTATCCCTATACCTGAGTATCTATATATTGTATCAATAACTATCTCTTCTCCAAAAACTGGGTTCTGACACCAGTCAGAAAAGCTTAATAATTCTTCCTGTAAATCTCCATTTTCATATTCTATAATAATTTTTCCTTGGTAGTTTCCATGTTCTGAAGAACCTAAAATATAAAGTTTTTTCCCAATAATATTATCAAATTCTAACTTTTGACCTGAAGTGACTATATTATCCAATCCATCAATAAGGATTCTAAATGGTATATTATTGTATCTTAAAATACTATTTGATAAATATTTTTCTATTTTTTCAGCAGGATATTTAGCACCAAAAACACCGTCCGGATTATCAAAATTTCCTTCTTTCCTTTCAGAAAAATATGTTATACCATCATTATTGAAAGCATTACTTAAATCAACTAAAATATGTTCATCAATATTAAAAGTTTTTGCTTTTATATTTATATTTATAATATTTTTTTCATCTATTTTTTTTTCTTTATATTCTATTACTTCATAATTTTTCTCTACTATTTTGAAGTAATTATTTTCTGACTTTACTATATAAAATGGATTTTTAGCTATTATCAAAATTTGATCCAAATATAACGTTTCATTATTATACGGAGTAATAGAAATAGTTAATTTCCCTTCTTTCAAATTAATTGGAATATAGATATTTTCAGTAGTTATTTTTTTTCCTCCTGAATACACATTAATTTTTGAAGTTGGAATTTTACCAATAAGATATAAATAATAATCTCCAGAAAAATTAATTTTTGTTTTTAATGCTATTTTTTCGTTTGTTTTTATTTGGATATTCCCAGAATTTTCTAATTCAAAATAATATATTCCTGCATCCATTTTTTCTGCTTCTAATAAAACAGATCCTTTACTATTTAACATTTTTGAATAAAAAAAGTGTTCAAATCTTTTTGGCAAACGATTTAATCTTTCCAAAGATATTAATGCTGATATCGTAGATTCTGCACCTGCATTTTGATTTATATAAACAGAATGCATCCCATCATATCCTTCACCATTTTTCCCTATCATTGGATAATTTAAAGAGTTATTCCCGTAATAAAAAGAACCAAATAAAAAAGCTTTTACAGCATATATATCTTCTTGTGTCACTAAATATAATTTTGATAAAGTTGATATTATCGTTTCTAACCCATAAGATAAATAAGGATATTTATTTATATAATCTTTAATTTCATATATAGGTCCTAAAGATATCAATAAATCTAAAAATTTAGAATAGTTTTTAACTGAATCAAGATAGACCTTATTCTTTGTAATTTTATAAGCTTCTATTAAAGCCTCTCCTTGCCTCGATCCCCAAGAATGCCATAAAAAATTATTTTCATCTCCTTCGTTATAGGCACCTACAAAAGGGCCTTCTTTAACTTGAGATTTTAAAATCGAATTAGAAATATCAATTATATATTTTAAATCTTCTTTGTCATGTGAATAATAATAATATTTTGATAATCCTAATAAAAAAATTGACGATACATCTGTACTTTTATTCAATAAAAAATTAGAATCTAAATTTTCCAAAAGAACATACTTTACTTTTTTAGCGGAATTTATTAATTTGGAATTTAATTCTTCATCCTGAAATACATTTATCGCATTACTTAATGCCCAAAATGCTCTAACTGCCCACCAACTTGCAGATTTTCTGCTAGTTATTCCATATTTATTAATTTTCCCATCCTTAAAAATAAAGTTATAAAAATCTCCATCGGTATCTTGCATTGCAAATAAAAACTCTAAAGCCTCTTTTGCTCTTTTATAGTAAAAATTATCTTTTTTTATAGTATACAAATCAGTGTAAAGAATAGCCACTCTTGCAACATCATCGACACAAGTGACTCCTTCACCAAATGCTTCTTTATGAACATACTTGTCACCATATTTATCGGCATATATCCAGTAACCTATAACATCTTTATCTCCTATTTTGAAAGTATCACGTAAAAATTCTAAATGAGAAAAATTTAGATTTATTGAAAAGATTGATATTGCAAATATTAAAAACAATAATATTAAACTCTTTTTCATTTTATCCCTCCAAAAAAGGGCACTTAAAGTGCCCTTGATTATTATTTTAAAACGTGAATATTTTGAATCTCAATTGCTCTCTTTTCTAAGAAATCAATTGCCTCTGAAGTATCGCGAGATTGAAAAATCGAATAATATCTTGTATAATTCACAACATCTCCAGCCTTAAATTTTGCCATCCAATATTTTCCTACATTTTCTTCTGAATATGGTGGGAATATCTCTTTAGTGGCTTCATAATTATCCATTTCTCCAGGAAGCCATCTAAAAATACCATCTCTAAATTCTCTACTTTCATAGAACCAAAAATCGTTAAATACAAATTCTTTTAGATCAGAGTAAATTACTGGTTTTTCTGGAAGTATTTCTGCAGCACCTATACTATATTTAGGTGAAAAATTAGCTCTCCAACTTTCCTCTGAAACAAATGCATATGTTGCTCCCCACCATAATGGCTTCATAGAATCAATTGCTGAAAACTCTATATATGGCTTTCCATTTACATATTTCACAGCATCTCTTTGTTCCCAATATTCAAGAGGAGAACCGTTAATTTGCTCTGCCCAAACCATTCTTCTAAACATTGGTAAAATGTGTTTTGCGTTATCATCAATATTTGTAATCGGTGCTGTTGCCATTACTTGTAATTTCATAATATCAACATAATTTGTAAATCTAAATGAATTTTTTACCAATACATCTCCCGTTTTAAAAATATAGGTTACTATATGTTGATTTAAACCTGGTAATAATTTTGAATACAAATCCGAAATAACTGTTACTGCTACTGGGCCAGCATCTAAAACACGAACATTTTCTATCTCTAACCCAGAAGAAGTCATTTCCACATGTTTTCCTAATTTACCATTAATATAAAAAGTACTTCCTGACCATCCAGCAATTCTAGCTGTCCCTAGTTCGTTATAAATAGTTCCTTTTATATCTTTGTATCTTATAAAATTAGCTAATCCAAATTTATTTATTTTTATATCAAAATCTTTTGAAGTTACTAAATACTCATCATTTTCCTTTTCAACAGAAAAATTTGGGTTAAAAGCCATTAAATCTTTACTAGAATCATCAGATATCATAATTTTAGCATATTTTTTAAATGTAAAAAGAAGTTCATCAGAAGAAGATATTCTTTTATTTCCATCCATGTCGTTTATTTGGTATGGTAAATAATTACCATTTTCATCCAACACTCTTATTGAATACCAATTTGCTTCAAAGTCTTCTCCTACAATATCTAAAAGTTTCGAAAAGGATATCGTATAAGGTACTTCCATCCATGTCATTTGATTAGTTTTGATTTCAATTACTCTTTCTTCTGCCATTACAAAAATTGAAAAAATTATCAATAATAATACTAAAATGCCTTTTTTCATGCTTTCCCCCCTTTTTTTAATGCTAATTTTTTGGTTAAGCGCTTACACATTTTTGATTATATATCATATTCTTTTTTTTTTCAAACTTATTATTCAACGAATAGTTATATCTAGAAGAGCTGATAGCTAAAATATGTTCATTACACTCAAAATTCTTGAATTTCTATACTATTTTTAAATTAGAAATTAATTACAAATAATTAGATTTTTAAATATAATCAATAATAATTATCTATAAAAAATATTATTAAGCGTTAAATAAGTTTTTTTTATTTTTTTATTTTTTATATTTGTGTTATTATTCTAAATGGTTAAGCGCTTACATAATTGAGGTGAAATCATGGCAAATATTGAAGATGTTGCAAAATTAGCTGGAACTTCAATAGCAACAGTTTCAAGAGTATTAAACAATAAAGGTAAATATTCTGAAAAAACAAAAATAAGAGTTCTAAAAGCTGTTGAAGAATTAAACTACAAACCATCTAGCCAAGCAAAACATCTTGCAAAAGCAAAATATGGATTTAAAATCGGTGTCCTTTATAGCAACAGAATTAAAAATATATTAGAAAAGAAAAAAAATGAATTCGGTGAAATGGATTTCTATTTAACTGTATTAAAAGGAATATTTGATGGCGCAAAAGAAAATAAAGCAAATGTAAAAATAATGACTTTTGATGAATTTATTCAAAAAAATAATGATTGTGATGGAATATTAATTTTGGGTTCGGATACTATACCAGACGAAATCATTGATTATAATATTCACAAAGTATTGGTTGATAATTATATTGTAGGAAAAAAAATAAATGCGATTATATCAAATGGTTTTGATGGAGCATATTATGTGATTGATAAAATGATAAAGAGAAATTACAAAAGGATTCTTCATGTCCATGGGCCATTAAAATTTTATGGTTTCAGAAGAAGATTTGAAGGGTATGAATTAGCTATGAAAAATAACCATTTATTTCCTATAACATATGAAGTTGCAGAAAATCAAAAATCAATAAATTATATTATAGATTTAATCTTAGCCAAAAATCCAGAAATTATTTTTACTTCTAATGATCCAATAGCAATTATGATTATGAATGTTTTAAAAAGAAGAAAAATAAAAATCCCAGAAGATATACAAATAATAGGATTTGATGATATCGCCTTTTCATCATCTATTGAACCACCACTTTCTACAGTCAAAGTATTTAAATATGAGATGGGAAATGTTGCTTTAGAAAGAATTATTGAACTTATCAACGGAAAAAATTTACATCCTTATGTAACTTCTTTGTTTACAGAATTTATAGAAAGAAAAACTACAAAGGGGGTCTGAAAATGAGAAAATTTTTTGTTTTATTATTTATAATGCTATTATCTTTTTCGTTTGCCAAAACAAAAATTGTATTTTGGACAGCTCCAAATCCAAATCAAGAAGCATATTGGAAAAAATTAGTGGCTGAATATGAAAAACAAAATCCTGATATTGATATTGAATGGTCTACTATTCCTGCTGCTGGAAGTTCAGAAGAAGCAATCTTAACCGCTATTGCTTCTGGAAGAACTCCTGATATATCGACAAATATTTTTTCTGGATTTGCTGCACAATTAATTGAACTTGATCAATTAGTAGAAATAAATAAATTGCCAGGATTTGACGAACTTATTTCTACTAGAAAAATGAAAGAAATAATAAAAGGCTGGAATTTTATGGGAAAAACTTATGTTTTACCTATTTATTCAAATCCAATTTTGATGTGGTGGAGAAAAGATATTTTAGAACAATATGATTATAAAACTCCACCTAAAACTTATTCTGACGTTTATAAATTATCAAAAAAATTTGTCGTACCAAAAGAAAAATATACAATGAGAGTGATTGCAGGAAGAAATTGGTGGGATAGATGGTTCGATTATATTACTTATTATTATGCTGCAAATGAAGGAAAACCATATATTGATTTAAAAAAATATAAAGCAGTTTATAATAACGATGCTGGTATTAAAGTAGCAAAGTTCTTTGAAATAATGTTTAAAAATAGATGGACAGCTGTTGACCTTGGAAATGCTCCACTATATAATGGTGTAATATTAGGTAGCTTAAAAGGTCCATGGGAAATTCCATATGCAGAAAACCAATTCCCAGATGTATTAAAAAACATAGTAATTACTCCTCCATTAGTTCCAGATGATTATCCAAAAGATAAACCTATTTATACATTCGCTGATACAAAAGGTTTAGTTATTTTCAAAAATTCAAAACATCAAAAAGAAGCCTGGGATTTTATAAAATGGGTATTTTCAAATCCTGAAAATGATAAATTATGGTTAGAATTGACAAAAATGCCTCCTGCTAGATCAGATTTACTTACAAATAAATTATTTAAAGAATTTTTTGATAAAAATAAATTGGCTGCAGAATATGCTAAGTATGTGGAATACGCTGTTCCTCCAGCTCTAATTTCAAAAACTGTCGAAGTTCAAGATGAAATGACATTTAGTTTAATTGAACCTATAATGTATGAAAAAACAGATGCAACAACAGCTGTTAAAAATTCTGTTAAAAAAATTAACAGAATAATATGGTGATTATATGGCTAACAATTTAAGAAAAAAGGAAGCCCGAAAGGGTTTCCTAATTTCCTCAACATACTTGATCTATACAGCAATTTTTTGGGGATATCCTTTTATATGGTTGTTAATATTAGCATTTTCTAGATGGAGATATGTAGGAACACCACAATTTTCTGGTTTTAGAAATTTTTTAAGAGTATTATATGATCCGATTTTTTGGAAAGCTTTTTTTAATGTAATAAATTTTTTAATGTATTATATACCAATTGTGTTAATATTTTCATTATTATTTGCTCTTGCATTGAATAAACTTAAATATGGGAAAACATTTGTAGCTTTATCATTTTTAGTTGCAAATGTATCTTCTGGAGTTGCATATTCAATCATGTTTTCTAAATTATTTGCTGAAAATGGCCCTTTGAATCAATTAATTTATAATTTATTTGGAGCAACAATTCCATGGTTTACAAATCCTCAATTAGCAATGTTTTCAATTTCTTTAATTGTCGTGTGGAAATTCATTGGGTATTATGGCTTAATATTATATGCTGGTATAGCAAGTATTCCCAAAAGTATATATGAAGCCGCAGAATTAGATGGTGCAAATAAATATGTAAAATTTTTCAAAATAACATTACCATTATTAAATCCCTCAATAGTTATGGTATTAGTTTTTGCAATATCTCTTTCTTTTGGAATTTTTACCGAACCATACATGATTACAGGAGGAGGCCCAATGAGAAGCACATTAATGCCTATGATGGTAATGTATACTTCTGCTTTTCAAAAATTAGATCCAACATATGCTGCTACTATGTCTATATTTACAGCTATATTTAGCTTCAGCATTATATGGATAACAAGAAAAATACTTGAAAGAGAAGTGGATATAATATGAAAAAAATAAATACTATTATTTTTCATATACTAATGTTTATTTTAGCTTTAATATGGTTATATCCATATATATGGCTTTTTATGTCATCTTTTAAACCTTCATCTGAAATATATACAAGGTTTTGGCCAACCCATTTTACTTTAGATCATTTTAAATTTATATTTGAAAGCGCTGAAAAGATGCAAAGACCTTTTATCAGAGCATTTTTTAACAGTATTTTTATCTCTGTAACTGTTACTTTATCAGTAATTTTAACGTCAGCTATAATTTCATATGCCTTAGCCAAAATTCAATTTAGAGGCAGAAATAAAATTTTTAATTTTTTAATTTTTCAAATGGTTTTTCCAGGTTTTATGTTTACAATACCACTTTACATATTAATTAGAAATCTTGGATTATTGAATACTTATTCAGCATTAATATTACCAAGTTTAATGAGTGGATGGGGCATTTTTATGATTACCCAAAGTTATAGAAGTACTCCAAACGATTACATTGAAGCTGCAAAAATGGACGGAGCTACAGATTTATGGATAATTTTCAAAATCATGATGCCATTAAATAAATCTGCCATTTCTATTATTTCTCTTTTTACCTTTATTGGAATATGGGATAATTTCATGTGGCCACTAATTGTAATGAAAAATTATAATAAAATGCCATTATCTGTATTATTAGCAAGTTTTAACCATCAATATGGTGCTTACATTGGACCTATATTAGCTGGTTCAGTTATACAAACAATTCCTATGGTTATTTTATTTTTAATATTTAGAAAATATTTCTTACAAGGAATTTCAATCACATTAAAGTGAGGTGTTAAAGTTGGAAATAAAATTAAAAAGGCATCCTTTAAATCCTTTATTTTCACCAAACCCAAATCACCTATGGGAATCAAGATTTGTATTTAATCCTGCAGTAGTATATGATGGAGAATTATTTCATATGCTTTACAGAGCTCAAGGTGAAGATATGGTATCAAGAATGGGATATGCTGTTAGTACAGATGGCATTCATTTTAACAGAATGGAAAAACCTGTATTTGAACCTGATGATATTAGTGAAATGTATGGTGTTGAAGATCCAAGATTAACATATATTGATGGAAAATATTATATGTGTTATACAGCATATTCACCCACTAATATAAGTGTTGCTTTAGCATCAACAACAAATTTCTTTAATTGGGAAAGACATGGCATTGTTTTGCCAGAATCTCCTAATAAAGATGCTGCTATTTTACCTGAAAAAGTTGATGGAAAATATGTTATGTTCCATAGGTTAGAACCCGATATCTGGTTAGCATTTTCTGATGATCTAACTCATTGGGAAGATTATGTGAGTATAGCAAAACCCAGAGAAGGTTACTGGGATAATTTAAAAATAGGTATTGCAGGCCCACCATTAAAAACAGAATTTGGATGGTTATTACTTTATCATGGAGTTCAAAAAGCACCAAGGCTTATATATAGATTGGGATTTATGTTATTAGATTTAAATGACCCAAGAAAGGTTTTAAAAAGGACAGAAAAACCTATATTAGAACCAGAAGAACCCTGGGAAAAATTCGGTGGTGTTCCTATGGTTGTCTTTTCTGATGCAATGGTTGAATATAAAAATCAATATTATATTTATTACGGTGCTGCTGACAATTATATTGCTTTAGCCACTATAACAAAAGAAGAGGTTTATAAATGGATTAAAGAATAGGATAGGGAAATTCTCTATCCTATTCTATTTTTTGTATATCGTGCAATTACATCAATTTCATAATTAACAAAATCATAGGGTTTTAAATACTGAAGATTTGTATTTTTATATGTATGATCTATTACTTGTACTTCAAAAGAATCGAGATTTTTTCTTGCAATAGTCAAGCTAATACCGTTTAAAGTAATAGAACCTTTTTCTACAATAGCCCATTTTTCTTTTGGAGTTTGGAACTTCATCCAATACGTATTTGAAGATTTATATAAATTTAAAAATTTTATTTTTCCATCAACATGTCCTGAAACAATATGACCACCAAGAAAATCAGATAACCTTAAAGCTCTTTCAAGATTTACAATTTTATGATTATAATATCTTAAATTAGTTCTACTTAAGGTTTCTTCACCCATTGAAAAATATAATTTATTATTTTCTATTTTTTCTACAGTTAAACATACTCCGTTTATTGCTATGCTTTCTCCAATTTTTATATTTTCAAAAATATTTTTAACAATTATCTTGTTATTTTTAATTTCCATTTTTTCAGATATTTGAACTATTCCTGTGAACATGGTTCCAACTCCCAATACAGATTATTTCCAAAATTTCTATTTTTTTTACTTTTAAATTTTATAGCCTCTTCAATTGTATTTATAGTTATATTTTTAAATGGAGAAAGACCATTTCCTATAATTTTTGGAGAATAAAAGATATGTATTTTATCTACTAAATTATATTTTAAAAACAAAGATAAAATAGTTGCTCCACCTTCTACAAGGATACTATCTATGCCTTTATTATATAATATATTAATAATCTCAAAAATATCCATAGTATTTATTATTTCAGTATTAGATTTTATATTTTTTATGTTTTTTTCTGTAAAAATAACATTTTTCCCATCTTCATTTAATATATTTAATTCTTTATTTTTAAATACTCCTTCTCTATCAAGAATGATTCTAACAGGATTTCTCCCATTTTTTAATCTACATGTAAGCTTAGGATTATCATTTATTAATGTATTTGCTCCAATTAAAATTGAACTATAATAATTTCTAAGTTTATGAACAAATTTTCTGGATTTTTCATTAGAAATCCATTTCGAATCATATTTTTTTGTAGCTATAAAGCCATCTAAGGTCATAGCAAATTTCAATGCTATAAAAGGTCTTTTTTTGGTTATATAAGTTATAAAAATTTCATTTAATTCTTTCACTTTGTCTTCTAATATACCGTATTGAACTTTTATACCATTTTCATTTAATATTTTTACACCATTTCCATTAACTAAAGGATTAGGATCCAACATTCCAATATAAATTTCTTTAAAACCTTCTTTTACTAATCTATATGCACATGGTGGTGTTTTCCCAAAATGAGAACATGGTTCTAATGTTACATACATCGTAGCACCCTTTATATCAATATTATTCTTTTTAGCATTATCAATTGCCACTATCTCTGCATGACGACCACCATAAAATTCATGATACCCTTTGGAAATAATCTTACCGTCTTTTACAATCACAGCTCCTACTAATGGATTTGGATTAACTTTCCCTATACCTTTTTTAGCTTCTTTTATAGCTAAATTCATAAAATATTCATGATTCATACAATCACTCTCTCAATATTTTATTTAAATTAGCCATTTCTAATGCAGCCATCGCAGCTTCAAACCCTTTGTTTCCTGCTTTAGCTCCTGATCTATCAATGCTTTGCTCTAAAGTATCACTTGTAACTACACCAAAGGTTACCGGAATTTTAGATTCCAAATTTATTTGTGCTATCCCTTTTGAAACTTCATTTGCAACAACTTCAAAATGATATGTTTCTCCCCTTATAACAACTCCTAAAGCAATAACCCCATCATACCTCTTTTTAATAATATTTTTTATAACAAAAGGGATTTCAAATGCTCCTGGTACTTTAAAAATTTCTATATTTTTTTCACTAACATTATGCCTTTTTAAAGCATCTAAGGCTCCTTCTAATAATTTTTCAGAAAAGAAAGAATTAAACCTTGAAACTACAATACCAAACCTTAAACCTTCTCCATCAAAAATACCTTCATAAACTTTCATTATATAACCTCCTATAAATTTATTTTATGATTCATTTTAATTTTTTTTATTTTTAAATAAAACTTGTTTTCTTTTGTAATCTCTCCATGATGATTTTCCTCTTTTTCTACGTTTATTCCGTACTTTTTCAATTGATAAACTTTATCAGGATTATTAGTCATTAAAACAATGTTTTTTATATTTAATGATTTTAAAATTTGGGCTGCAATTGCATAATCTCTTCCATCAATGGGCATACCTATTTTTAAGTTTGCTTCTACTGTATCAAAACCTTTTTCCTGTAATTCATAAGCTCTTATTTTATTTGTAATACCTATATCTCTACCTTCCTGTCTTAAATAAATTATTAATCCATCACCAATATTGTTTATTTTTTGCATAGCTAAATGTAATTGACTACCGCAATCACATTTTTTTGATGTTAAAACATCCCCTGTTACACATTCAGAATGTATTCTTACATACAAAGGTTCCTTCTTTAAATTACCTTTATAAATTACAAAATGCTCTTTATTATCAAATTTATTTTCAAAACCTATAATTTTAAAACCACCATACTTAGTTGGAAGTTTTGCAGTAGTAATCGGTTTAACGTATAATCTATGTTTTACTGTTTCGATAAATATATCCTCCACACTAATTAATGGAATATCATATTTTTCAGAAATGGTTTTTATATAATTATAATTATGTGAATTACCACTATCATCTAATATTTCAACTAGAATAGAAAAAGATTTATATCCCAAAATTTTCATTAATTCAACAGAACTTTCTGTATGACCTTTTCTATTATTAATCCCAACACTACCTAATAATTGTACATGACCAGGATATTTAAATTCATTTATATATTTACCGTGAGCAATATTTTTAATAGTAATAGCTCTGTCCTTAGCAGATATTCCAGTATTTGTATTAATATGATCAACAGTGATAAAATAATTTGTTTGAAGTGTATCTAGATTATTTGTTGGCAATTTAAAAAAACCTTTACTTAATAAATAATTTTCTTCAGCAGCCAAACATAATAATCCCTTTCCTTTAGTAATAAAAAAATTTATAATTTCTCTATTTGCCATTTCTGCCGGGAAAACAAAATCTGCTTCTACCTCTTTTTTTTCATCCCATATAATTATAGGTTTGTTAGTTTTAAAAGTTTTAATAATACTCAATTTATCCATATTTTTCCCTCCTAAAAATAAAATTGCCCTGGATTTATCCAGGGCAATTTTTATCACATTATATATAGTAATGTCATTATGTTTTAATAACAAAACTACCTATATACATTTCGGTTTCTCCTCCCATCCAGACTTTCACTGTCGGCTCTGGAATTTCACCAGATCAACCTTATTTAATAAGGCTCGCGGGCTTTAACCGCCGGTCGGGAATTTCACCCTGCCCCGGAGAATATTCAATTTTATATTATTATAACATAATTCAGAAAAAAAAGCAACCTCATATGAGATTGCTTAATGCTTCTTTTATGTTTAATGGGAAGGTTTTTCTTTTATCTTAATAGATTTTTGAGTAATTTTTATATTTATTATTTTATTTTTATAATAAACATTAAATTCCATACTTTCCCAATGTTCTGGAATCCAAGGTTTAAAATTAATTTTTTCTTCATTATCTATATATAATCCACCAAAACCATAGACTGCTGCCTGCCACGTCCCACCAGCACTAGCTGCATGTAATCCTAATGCTGTATTATTTTGATTATCCTCAAGATCTACTAGTGCAGTTCTCATAAAATATTCATAAGCTTTTGAATGATTTCCAACAACTAAACCCATTATTGCATACATACTCGGACTTAAAGAAGATTTATGCATTGTTCTTTTTTCATAATATTCAAAATTGATTTTCTTAGTTTTTAAATCAAAATCTTCAGGTATTAAATGCATTAACATTAAAACATCTGCTTGTTTAATTAATTGATATCGATTTAATTTTGATAAATCTATGTCTTCTGGCCATTCAGGCATATTTTTATTATTATAGCTAGAAATTTTTTTATCCTCAAGTTCAAAGTATCCTTCAAATTGTTCAATTAAATGTGTAGACTTATTCCAAGGAATATATATTTTTTTTGACACATCTATCCATTCGTTTAATTCTTTTTCTTCTAAATTAATTTTTTTTATAATTTTTTCGTATTTTTCAGGAAATTTATTTTCTAACATTTTCAAATATTCTAAAGCTTTTTCTATATTCCATTTTGCTAAATAATTAGTGTAAAAATTATTATTAATATGTTCATGAAATTCGTCCGGCCCTATAACATCATTAATTTCATATCTATCTTTTTTCTTATTATATTCAGCTCTCGATACCCAAAATCTTGCTGTTTCAAAAAATATTTCCGCACCATAATCTGTAAAGAATTCCCAATCTTCTGTTGCTCTTAAATATTCTCTAATAGCATAGGCTATATCTGCTGTAATATGATATTCTTTATCTCCTGTCCAGATTCTTACTTTATTTCCATAATAATCCTCACCCCATTTAGGTGTTTCTTCTTGACCATCATCTGCAGATTCCCATGGGAATTGAGCTCCTTTATATCCATTTAAGAAGGCATTTTCTCTTGCTTTATCAAGCGTATAATATCTATATTTCAAAAAAGCCTTTGCTGCTTCTGGATATTCATATATATAAAAAGGTAACATAAATATTTCTGTATCCCAGAAAACATGACCTTTATATCCTTCACCATGTAGCCCTTTTGCACCTATACTAACTAATTCATCATCAGGATTCGCAATTGAAAGTAAAGAAAAAATATTAAATCTTAAAGCTTTATCAGCTTCATTATCTCCAACAATTTTTATGTCTGCAATTTTCCATAAATCTGAATACTTTTTACAATGTTTTTCAAAAAGATTATTAAATCCTTCTTTTTTTGCTATTTTTATCTCCTTTATATTATTATCAAAAATATTTTCATATCTTCTAGAATCTGTTATACTCGTATATATTTTTACCATATATTCTCTACCAATTTCTGGATCAATATCAATTGTTTGAGAAACGAAATCAATATAATTATGTGTTTTTACTGTATTAAAAGGAGCTTCCATAGAAGACAAAATTCCTATTTTATTTTTACTATCTCTAATACATGCTTCTAAATAAATATAATCTTCTGAAATATTAATATTGCTTAAAAAATAATGTTTTACTCTCTCTTTAGGATGATGATTAGAATTATACGTTCTTCCATCAATAAATGATTCTATAGTTATTCTATCATTATGATTCTCTGGAATTATAGTATATGTCATTAAGGCTAAATTTCTTCTATCTAAACTCAAAAATCTATATCCTTCTACATTAGTAATTCTTCCTTTTTTATCTTTTAATTTCATTTTTTTATATAAAATACCTTGTTTCATGTCTAAAATTCTTTTAAAATCTAAAATTTCGCACTCAAATGGATTTAAATACTCATATCTCAAATAAATACGTAACCCCCAAAAATATGGCAAATTGACTAATTCTTTAACTTGCGCTTCAGATTTATTAAAAATACCAGCAAGGTATGTCCCTGATACTTCATTTTGAAATAAATCTTCATAAGTTCCTCTAACTCCTAAATATCCATTAGATAAAGTAAAAATTGTTTCTTTCACAGGAGAAACTTCAAACTCTTTTTGTTCAATTAACCATTTTTTTTCTGATAATTTCATCTTTTTACCTCCTGCAATAAATCTTTTAACCTTTCAAAATTTAAATCCGATAATGAATTTATTACTAACGTCGCATGAGATAATTCTTTTTCATTACCATGCCTTGCTATTCCAATAGTAAACATATTAGCATTTAACCCAGCATTTATACCTTCAATAGCATCTTCAATAACAATACAATTCTGTGGTTTCACGTTCAATCTTTTAGCAACAGTTAAAAATATTTCCGGATCAGGTTTTCCATTATTAAAATCGTATCCTGTTACAACAGTATCAAATAAATCATAAATATTTAATGATTTTAATATCCTTTTAGTATTTTTACTTGATGATGCTACTGCAATTTTAATATTATTTCTTCTTAATATTTCAATCAAATTCATAGCATCATCAAACAGCTTAGGTGATGATGTTTCTAAAAATTCTAAAAAATATTTTTGCTTTTCTTCTGCCATTCTATTTAATTTTTCTTTATCTACATCTGTAGCCACCGAAGATATTCCCTTTATTCTAGGCTTTCCATCCACTTTTTCTTTATAAACTTTAAAATCAAAATAATAACCGTATTTTTTAAACATTTTTTCCCATGCTTTATAATGTAAAGGCACTGTATCTGTAATTACACCATCCATATCAAAGATTACAACTTTTAACATATTATTTCCTCCTCACACTTTAGCCTTTTATTGCTGAAGCTTTTCCAGATTCTACAAATTGATTCTGAAAAGATAAAAATATAATTATCATAGGTATTGTCATAAGAATTGATGCTGCCATCATATATTGCCAAAATGTATAATATGAAGTTTTGAAAAAATTAAGTCCCATAGTTAATGTATACATTGTTTTATCTGAAGTAATTATTAATGGCCACATAAAATCATTCCAAGCTCCCAAAAATGTGTAAATCGTTAAAGCTGTCATAGCTGGTTTTGCATTTGGTGCAACAATAGTAAAAAAAGTTTTGATAATACCAGCACCATCAATTCTTGCTGCTTCCTCTAATTCTTTAGGGAAATTTAAAAAAAATTGTCTCATTAAAAATAAGCCAAATACGCCTGTTAATTTGGGCAATATTAAACCTGTATATGTATTTACAAGTCCAAATTTTACCATTAAATTATATTGGGGTATCATTAAAACTTGAAATGGAATCATCATTGTCGCTAAAAATAAAGAAAACCAAAAATCTTTTAAAGGAAACTTTAATCTTGCAAAAGCATATCCCCCAAGAGTATCCAAAAACAAATGACCTATTGTTAAGGCACCAGCATAAAAAAATGTGTTTAATATCCATCTTCCATATAGTGGAACAACATCAAATATTTTTTTATAATTTTCAAAAGTGGCATTTACTCCAAATATTTTAGGTGGGATTTTAAAAAAATTTATTTTTGGTGGCCATTGCATTATGTCTATCCCAAATTTTTCTCCTGTATTTGGATCAATGCCATTTAATGGTGTCACTGAAACCAAAAAAGCCCAGAAAAAAGGAAATAATGATATTAAAGCATATATTATTAATATAATATATGAAATTGTTTTTGCAACTTTTAAGTTCATATTTTCACCTCAATATTTTTCTCTTACAAATTTTCTTTGAAGAAAAGTTATAAACAAAATAATAAAAAATAATATCAATGCTAATGCTGAAGCATATCCCATATTTCCATATTCAAAAGCATTTTTATATATATAATAAGAAATAGTTATATTTCGCATATTTTTTATAAGAAAATAAATTTGATCAAAAACTTGCATACTTCCAATAGTTCCCATTATTATCACAAATAAGATTTGAGGTCTTAACATAGGAATAGTTATTTTCCAAAAAACTTTTGACGGTGATGCTCCATCAATTCTGGCTGCTTCATATATAGAAGTTGGAATATCTTGTAATCCTGCTAAAAATGTAATCATAAAATATCCTGCTGTTGTCCAAATATTCATTACCATTATAGCCGGTAGTGCTGTATTAGGATTTTCTAACCATGCAATTGGTTGAAATCCAAATATGGATAAAAATCTATTTAAAATTCCTGGACGCGAATATATCATCCAAAAAATCATAGAAATTGCTGCAGAAGATGTTATAGAAGGAATAAAAAATGTTGCTTTAAAAAACTTTACCCCTTTTATCTTTGAATTTGCAGCTACAGCTAATACAATTGCCAACAAAGTTTGAACTGGAACCACTATTAAAGCATAAAAAAACGCATTAAATAATGATATTCTAAAATACTGATCGTTAAACATTCTTTTAAAATTTTCTATTCCTAAAAAATTAGGTATATATTTTTTAAAATATGAGCCTCCTTTTTTTAAATAAATAGACATAAAGTCAGCTATTTTCATTTCTTTATCTAATTCACCATGAAGAAAGTCGTTTAATAATTTATTGGTATCAAAATACTGTTTTATCGTTTTTTCTTTATTATCATCAAGATTTATTCCTACATCAGATTTTATAAAAGTCATCAAATCAAAATAATCTTTTATTTCATCCACAGAATTCACATCATCTTTAAAAATCCCTAAATGAAATTCTAAAGTTTCTTGAGGATTAAAAGTCACTTCTAAATTTCTGGCATTTAAAGGATTATAATCAGTAAAACTATAATAAAAAGCTGCAAAAATAGGATATATAGTAAAAGTAATTATTGATATAATAATTGGTGCTGAAAACAAATATCCAACTAATGCCTCTTTGGTTTTCCATTTTAATTTCACAATATCACCACCTTTACATTTAGAGGGGGAAAATCCCCCTCTAAATTACTGACCACTAATCCACTGAGAATAATTTTCTTTTATTTGATTTAATGCTTCATCTAAAGTAATTTTATTATAGAATAAATCTTTTAATCTTGAATTAATTTGATCATTAGCAATAGAAAAAATACCTGTTGGTGTTGGAACACTCCATGGATGAGCATATTCTGCTCCTTTATAAAATGGAATTTTCATCGGATCTGTATCTTTAGCTGCTAAATCTTTTCTTGAAGCAAGCACACCAGCTTTTTCGACAAAAATTTCTTGACCTCTTGTTACTAAAAATTTTAATACTTCCCATGCTTCTTTTTTATGCTTTGATTCTTTATTTATAGACCATGAAACTGTATAAACCATTGTAGATTTTTTTATTAAAGACGGCATTTCTACAACACCTATTTTCTTATATACATCAGGATAAGACCCTTTTAAGAAACCTAACGACCAAGGCCCAGACATTCCCATAGCAACTTTTTCTTTACCTAAAGCTTCACCTATCCATCCTGCTCCAACTGTTTGAGGCTCAACCGCTACTCCGTATTTTATAACTAAATCAATATAAAATTTAAGACCAAATTTTGATGCATCTTCATTTAAAGCAGTATTTAAATTTTCATCTACTAATCTTCCATTTGCACCTAAAATAAATGGTATAACTCTATTAAAATCAGCTGCTAAAACCATAGGTGTTTTAAAACCTTTTCTTTTTAGCTGTAAGGCTTTATCTAACAAATCAAACCACGTATCATTACTTGTGGGATATGAAACACCATATTTATCAAAAATTTCTTTATTATAATACAATGCTAAAGTTGAAAAGTCTTTAGCTATACCATATATCCTATTGTTATATTTAAATGCATCAACTAAAGTTGAATAATAACCACTTAAATCAAAATTATCTTTTTTAATATACAAATCTAATGGTAATAAAACATTTTTTGAAGCAAATTCTTGAAAAAAATATACATCAACATAAAAAATATCTGGTGCTGTTCCTGCAGATAATCTTGTTTTTAATGTTTCTAAATAGTTACCTGGAATTGGCTCCCAAACCACTTGAACATTACTATGTGTTGAATTAAATTCTTCAACCCCTGCCTTAATTGCTGACTCTTCATCTGGATTACCTGGCCATCCCGAAATCTTTATAGTTGTTACTGCAAATAAAGTAGATACTACAAACAACACCAATACTAAAACTAATACCTTTTTCATAAAAAATCCCTCCTTTTAAGTAATGAAATCGATTACATTTTTCGACACAAAAACTATTTTTTAAACTTTAATGTACTTTCTCTAATTGAAATATCAACTGGGATAATAATATTTTTTACTTTCTTACCTAATGATATTTCATGAATCATTTTCGCTGCATTATAACCAACCTGATAAATATTTTGATTAATAGAAGTAATTTTTAATATTTTAGATGAAGACAAATCGTCAAATCCAACAAGCGGTAAAAAATAACTTTTTTCTGTCATATAATCAAATACTCCATATGCCATTAAGTCAGAACCACAAAATATTCCATCGTAATTTTTTATATTAATTTTTTTTATAATTTCATATCCTGATTTTTTACTGAAATCTCCATAGACTATATCAACATTAACATTAAAATCAGTTTTAGCATTAAGTACACCATTTAAACGCTGATAAGTAACTGCTGGACCAAGATTACCACTAATATATAAAATATTTTTACATCCAATTTCATTTAAATGTTTAATTCCTAAATAACCCCCTAATTCATTGTCTGGATCAACAAAATAAAAATTATTTCTATTATTCCGTCCTATTACTACAAAAGGAAAATTTATTGAGTTTAAGAATTCTACTCTTTCATCATTGTCTTCTAAATCTGTAATAAAAAAGCCACTTACCAAATTACTTTTTATAAGTTTCTCATATTGATTAATGCAATGCTTTTCTGAATGTGAATCTACAACTAACTTTAATTCATGATGAAAAAAATACTCTAATATACCATTTAAAAAAGGATTTGTATACGAATTGTATTCAGGAATATTATTTCTCAACATTAAAATACCAAACAAATTTGAAGAACGTTGTCTTAATGATTTAGCACTATAATCTGGTTCATAACCATATTTTTCTATTATTTCTAAAATTTTTTCTCTTGTTTCTTTCTTCACTTTAGAAGAATTATTTATTACCCTTGATACTGTGGCAACTGAAACTCCTGCTAAATTAGCTATATCCTTTATTTTCATACTATACACTCCTTTTGTAATCGATTACATTATCATTATATCAAAAATAATAAAAAAATTAAACCTTTATATTTTAGAGTTAATAGTCTTTACTTATTATTAGAATTTGTTATTATCTATTATGAACTTTTTTTAAAAAAATGCTAAAATAAACACCCTTTTAATAAGGGTGTTTATTTTTTATTTTATAGGAGTATTTTTAAATGCTTCATCCAACACTTTATTTAAATTTTCATAAAATTCTTTACCTTGCTTTCCTAATTGCTCTATCAAATATGATTGTTGTTGCAATAATGAAAATGCTGTTTTTGGATTATATATTAATACGGAATGATATTCTATTCTTCCAGCTTTCATAACATAATACTTCGCAACAACTTCTGCACCTGTTTGAATTGTTTTAGCAAAATTCGAACTAACATTTTTAAATACATTATTAGCTACTGAGACAACTTTGTCATTATCTGTCCCTGTTGACGCACTTTGCAAAACACCTTGAGCTCTTTGTTGAAAATTTGCAACTACTGAATTTAAATATCTTGATAATTGTTCTCTTGCATCTTGCTCTGCTTGAGTATACATTACAGATCCCATTCCAGGAGCACCTTCAGCTATTCCATCAAAATATAAAAGAAATCCTTCTTTTTTAAGTTCTTTTAATTCTGGTCCTTTGCCTGACTTTTTAAACTCTATAACTGCTTCTTTAGGAATTTCAGCAATCTTCACACCATCAATATCAAGTGGTTTAAAAGGATATGTTAAAGAATTATATAAAAACAATCCACCTAATAACAACGCTATAATGCCTAATCCTACACCTGTCCATAATACAATGTTATTATCCATAAAATCCCCTCCTTTATAATTTGCATAAATTTGGTTAATTATTTATATATAAAATTATATCATAAAAATATACATAATACAATTAGGATATTGATTTTTTATGATTTTTTCGATATAATAATTCGGAAAACTAAATAATGAGGTGATAAAATGAATCGAGCTTTAAAATTATATTTTATAATTAATGCTATAATGGCCTATTCTTTTATAACTATTTTAATTTCTCCTATGTTTGCTAACAAATTAGGATTAACTGTATATGATGCTGGAATGGTTTTTTCAACTGTTTACGGAATACAAGCTATTTTAACCTTTTTGCTAGGTCATTTTTTTGAAAAGAGATCTCCAAACTATGGATTAGCTCTAGGAAGATTTCTTTTTGCTATTGGAAATTTAATTTTAGCATTTGCTTTTAATTCAGTGATATATTTAATTGCACAGATATTAATAGGAAGTTTTGATGTTTTTTCTCCTTTAATAAGTATGTATGAGAGAGCTATTGTTCCTCCAAAAAAACGTGAAAATTTTTATAAATATTTATTAATAATTTCTGAAGGAATAAAAGTTTTTTTATATTTACCTTTATTGTTTTTTATAGACTATAATAACACTTCTTTGGTTTTTTATAGAAATGTTTTTCTTTCAGTATTTCTTTTTAATATGATATATACATTTTTTATACTAAAAATCCTTCCGTTTGTGAAGAGTGGAAGTGATTTACATAAAGACCATATAAATATACACAAACCTAATATAAGAAAATACATTACTGTATTAATAAACCAAATAATATTTTTTGCTAACTTTGGTTTTGGAAGCTATTTAATAATTTCATACTATGTAAAAGAGGTATTAAATGGTGATTCGAAAATCATGATTATTTATGAAATTGTATTTTCATCGACTGTTTTAAGCTCTATACTGTGGAGAAAATATATTAAACTAAATAATGAAAATAGATTAATATTGGGAACATTTGTTATGGCATTTTTTTATTTTTCACTTTTATTTAAAGGTTGGTTCTCTTTTTACTTATCTCATATAATTTTAGCAAGTGGTTTTGTGTTATGGTTTTCTTCAAAAGAACCTTTAAAACAAGAATATGCACCTGTCAATTTTGGGAGATATGAAGGAATATTCAATGGTGTAAATCTATTCTCAAAGATTTTCACTCCTGGTTTAGCTGGGTTTATTGCTTTTAAATATTCCTATACTACCGTTTTTGTTATATCTTTCATTGTATTATTAATTAATAGCATTATTACTTTTTTAGGATTAAAAAAAGGTTAAACTATTTCTAGGCTTCCGATAATGGAAGCTTTTTTTATTTGAAAAAAAAATAAATTCAGAGTATAATTAAAATGGAGGTGATAATATGAAAAAAATTATATTTTTAGTTTTCTTATTGCTGTCAATGTATGTGTTTTCAAAAAATATAGAATTTAAATCTTTTAATACCTATTACACTGAACATAAAATATACTGGAATTCTGAAATATCCCATGAAGGAAGCGTTTTATATTATTTAGATTTTACAAATGAAGAATTACCTCATGAAATGACATTCATTACAGAATATCAAAGTGTTTTAATTTCTGGAGAAAAAAAAGGTTATATATACCATTTAAAAGTTACTGCTAAAAATATTGATAGAGAATATTTAGGTGAAAGTGATGAAGCAACTTTAATCATATACGATGATGATGAAGAACCTCTAAGAATAATCGGGTCAAAAGTAGAAAATACTGATGATAAAAAAATAATACATTTTATTTTAAGAAATGTTTCAAGTAAAACTATTGTTAATTTTGAGATTAGGTATTGGGGACTTGATATATTAGGTAATCCCATAAGAATAAATAGAAGATCACTGCTAAAACACATTGAGAATAATGTAGAAATTCGACCTTTCGATTTTTATGATTTATATATTGAAGTTTTTAATGTTAAAAATTTAAAATTCTCTAAAGGGATTATATGGTACATCAATTTTTCAGATGAATCTTTTTGGGAAAAAATTGTATATTAACTAAGAAAAGCCCTTAAAACGGGCTTTTCTTAATATATGTTATTAGGGTTTGAAAGAAATTCATCCTTAAACTGCATAAATCTATCTTCTTCAATTGATTTTCTAACTTCTTTCACAAAATTAATCAAAAACCTCAAATTATGTATACTTAACAAAACTTTCCCTAATATTTCATCTTTTCTAATTAAATGATGTATATATCCTCTAGTATGATTTTGACATGCATAACAATCACATTTATTATCAATAGGCTCTGTCGAATATTTCCATTTTCCTGCTTTAAGGTTTACTTTCCCGTCCCACGTCATTGCAGTTCCATGTCTTCCCATTCTTGTGGGAAGAACACAATCAAACATATCCATGCCATTTTCTACTGACATTAAAATAATAAGTGGTGTTCCAATTCCCATTATATATCTCGGTTTATTTTCAGGTAATTTGGGTCCAGAATGTTTTAATATTCTTTCTGTTTCATTATAGTGCTCCCCAACAGATAATCCACCTAAAGCATATCCATCGAAATCAATCGAAGTTATTTGCTTCAAACTTTTGTCTCTTAAATCCTCAAAGAAACCACCTTGAACAATTCCAAATAATGCTTGATCCTTTTTTATATGAGAATCAAAAGAACGTTTAGCCCATTCATATGTTCTTTCAACAGATTCTTCAACATACTTTTTTTCCGCCCCTGCTTCAACACATTCATCAAAAGCCATTGCTATATTTGAACCTATTATCATTTGAATTTCCATCGATTTCTCTGGGGTCATCATTATTTTTGAGCCGTCAAGAGGAGATCTAAACAAAACCCCTTCATCCGTAATTTTTCTATCTCTTAAAGAAAACACTTGAAATCCACCACTATCTGTTAATATCGGTCTATCCCAATTCATAAAATTATGAAGTCCTCCAACATTTTTTAAAACTTCTAGTCCCGGTCTTAAAAACAAATGAAAAGCGTTTCCAAGAATAATTTCAGCCTCAATATCTTTCAAATCAGAATTTTTCAATGTTTTAACAGTTCCATTAGTTCCAACTGGCATAAAAACTGGTGTTTCAATTATTCCATTAGGTGTATATATTCTTCCTCTTCTAGCATTTGATTTTTTATCTTTGTGTAATAATTCATATCTTAGTGGTTTGTTATCAAACATCAAATATCCTCCTGTAATCATATTTTTTTTCTTCACTTAGATTTCTTATTTTTAAAATTAGATTATCAGTTTCTACAATGAATTCTTTAATATCTTCAATTAATGATTCTTTATACTTACCCTCTTTTAAATATTGCAAATTATCTTTTACAAGGGTTAAGCCCGACTGCATTGTTGCCCATGCATAATATCCAGTAATAATCGAATCAGATAATAAATTTTGATTTCCATATTTTGCTATAACATAAGAATTGTTTAAAATTTCATATCCACATTTTGCAATTTTATATGCTGTCTCAATACTGTTTTTTGTGGATTCTTCTATTAACTCCTCATCCTTTAATTTTAAAGCTTCTTTGAATTTTTGGTAAGCTTTAACATCTTCATCAGCCAATTCTAATAATCGTTCTTTACATATAATAAAACTTTCTAATGCTTCTTCTAAAATTGTTTCATAATCTTCTAATCCTTTTTTATTAATTGAATATTTAGAAACCATACCTCCTAAGGAAGAGGATAATGCACCACAAATAGCCGCTAATGCCCCACCACCAGGAGTTGGAGTTTTTGAATCTAATTCATTAGAAAAATCTATTATTTTCTTTTCTTTTATCATGGGTTTCACCTCCTTGAAATCTTTTTTATATATTAATTATAACAGAAATTTCTTTAAAAAAGTAAAATCGGGATGATTTTGTGATAAAATTTAAATAAAGAGATTTGGATAAAGGGAGGAATAAAAATGTATAGAAAAATAACTGAAGCAGCTAATTTTATTAGTTCTAAAACTGATATAAAACCTTTATTAGGACTAATTTTAGGATCTGGCCTTGGATATATAGCTGACGAAATACAAGATCCTATTATTATTGATTATAAGAATATCCCACATTTCCCTCAATCAACAGTTACAGGTCATGAGGGGAAAATGGTTATAGGTATACTTGAAGGAAAACCGGTAGTTGCTTTAAAAGGAAGATTTCATGCTTATGAAGGTCATGATTTAAAAAATATTATTTTTCCTATTTATGTTTTTAAAGAACTTGGAGTTGAAGGTTTAATATTAACAAATGCTGCTGGTGGTGTTAATAGAACTCTAAAACCTGGTGATATTGTAGCAAATATAGATTTTATAAATTTTGCTATTAAAAACCCATTAATTGGTCCTAATCTTGAGGAATTTGGGCCAAGGTTTCCTTCAATGGCTTCTCCAATTGATAAAAAATGGTTGAAAAGAATTGAAGAAAAGTCTTATGAAAAAAAAGTAAAAATTGAAAAAGGAACTTACTGCTGGATGATGGGACCATCATACGAATCACCAGCTGAAATAAAAATGTTAGAGAAATTTGAAGGAGATTTAGTAGGAATGTCAACTATGCCAGAAATTATAGCTGCAAATCATTGCGGAATTAAAGTTGTTTCTTTTTCAGCTGTAACTAATATGGCTGCAGGTATACTGCCTCAACCACTTAATCATAAAGAGGTTATGGAAGTTGCTGAAAGAATAAAACACAAATTTGCTAAAGTTGTAAAAATAGCTATAAAAACTTATTGAGGTGATAAAATGATTAGAATTATGGAATCTATAGTTGGTGAAATTAATAAAGCTAAAAATATTTTAGTTGTTGGACATATAATGCCTGATGGCGATGATATAAGCTCTGTTTTATCTTTAACAATGGGTCTAGAAAAAATAGGTAAAAATGTTAGAGGCGTTATAGATTGGGAAATACCTGGTTACTTAGAAGAATTTCCAAATGTAAAGGAAAAAATAAAATCTTATGATTGTGTAAAGAAATTTCCAGCTGAATTAATAATTTCTGTTGATGCATCTTCTCCAGACAGAATTGGTAGAATTTATGATCACTTTAAATTTGCTCGTAGTATCGTAATAGATCATCACGCTACAAATACATATTTTGGAAATATAAATTGGGTTGATAAATTCGGGGCTACTGCACAAATGGTTTTGAGAATAAATAAGATGCTTGAAGTAAAATACGACAAAGATTTGGCTACTGCAAACTTATTAGGAATTGCAACGGACACAGGATTTTTCAAATATTCTAATACAGATGCTACTGTATTTAAAGATGTTGCGTGGCTTGTAGACAAAGATGGAGATATTGGATTTATTAGCAATTTGATACTTGAAAATAAACCTTATGAACATTTGTTATTATATAAAGATTTTCTTGATGAAATGATATTGGAAAAAAATATTGCATATTCTCACATAACTTTGGAAATGCTAAAAAAATATAATATTTTACCTAAAGATTCTCCTTCTTTTGTTGGAGATTTAAGATCTATAAAAGGTGTAGAAGTTGCAATTGTTTTTTCTGAAGCTGAACCAAATGTTTATCATGTTAGCATGAGATCAAAAGATTGGTTTGATGTGTCAAAAGTTGCAGTTCACTTTGGTGGAGGAGGACATCCAAGAGCTGCAGGGTTTAGTTTTAAAACAACTGACTTAAAAAAATTAGAAAATAATGTTGTTGAAACTATTAAAAATTTAATGGAGAGTTATAAATGATATATTTATTTATAATGTTTTTATGGATTGGTTTTATTGGTTCATTGAATGATTTATCTATATTTTTAGGAATTATAATAACTATACTCATAGTAAAAATTTCAGAAATATTCTTAAAGTCTGAGATTTATGGTTTTGTCGAACTTTTTATATCTGCAATAGGAAAAATTATTGATATGTATAAAATGACTTTCAAATCGTTACTTTTTTTATTTAAAAAAAGTTATTGTGGTTTAGTACCTATAAATGTTAAGAATAAAACTGACGCAGAAAAAGCTGCTATAGCAAATTGCATTACCCTCACTCCAGGCACAATGTTCGTGTTAGAAGAAAATAATAACCTCATAATTCACAAATTCGATAAAACACCTGATAATGCTCATTCATCTAAGAATGTTTGGAGAGGTGAATTGTTCTGATTTATACAATATTAAATATATTAATCCTCTTGACTTTAATATTAATGATAGTTAAATTAATCATCGGTCCAACAGCCTGGGATCGAGTTTTGGCATTTTCTTCTATGTCATCAAAAATATCAATTATTTCTTTAGTATATGCAGTTATAAATAATTTTATTGTGATGATTGATATTATTATTATATTTTTAGTTTTAAACTTATGGGGAGTAGTTATCATTTCTCGTTTTTTAGAAAGAGGTAGAAAATAATGTTTAGTAATATGTTAATTATCATAGGTGGAATATTAATATTCCTTGGAAGCATTGGAATGATAAATCAAAAAGATTTATATACTAGAATTCAATTTGGAGGTATCTCTGACACTGTTGGCACTTTCACAGTGCTAATAGGGTTAGCTCTAAAAAATCAGGAAATAATCTTTAGATTTATAATTATCGGATTATTAATTTTACTGATAGGTCCTGTTTTATCTCATGCTATTGCTCATAGTGCTGCACATAATAAAATAAAGGTGAGAGATAATGATTGAACTATCATTAATAGAAAATATTTTTTTTATTTCTTTAATAATATTGGCTTTTATTATGCTTTTTGTAAAAAAATATATCAATGCCATACTTATATATGCTGCTTTTGGAACAATCTTATCTGGAATTTTTTTTATTTTTAATGCTCCAGATGTTGCTGCTGTACAAATGACAATAGGATCTGCTTTTATTATATTTGTTTATATCATTGCAATAAAAACAAGATCAAAAATAAAAGTTGGATATATTGAAACGCCCTATCTTTTTGAAAATCATAATGGCAATTTATTAGGTTTTGAAAAAGACTTATTAGATTATTTCTCGGAAAATTCATTCTTTGAAATAGAATATATACCTATAAAAAAAGATAATATATTAGAGTATATCAATAATAGTGAATTTGATATAATCGCTGGTGGAATAATAATTGAAAATAACAAAAATTGTAATTATTTACACTCTAAAGAATATTTACCAACAAAGTTATTTAAATATGAAGGGGTAATTTCTAAAGAATATGATTCCATTATTTTAAATAAAAAAAGCAATCAAAAACTTATTGATTATTTACACTTAAAAGAATATTTGAGAAAAAATCCTTATTTAAAAACAGAAGAGTTTTCTAACGCTGGATATATAATTATTTTTTCTAAAAATAACAAATTTTTAAAAGATGAATTTAATAGATTTTTAAAATCTTTTTTAAACACTCAAGAATATAACGCAATGATTCGGAGGAATATAGGATGAAAAAAAAGATTTTTTCTTTAATAACTTTATTATTGCTTTTTTTTCTATTATATATTGAAACTCCAACAAAAATAACTAGAAATCAACATTATGGTGTTAATATTTTAAATGAAAATGGATCTTTAAATATTGTTTCTGCGATTGTTTTAGATTACAGATTTTATGACACTTTTTTTGAGATATTAGTATTTACAGTAACAATAATTGGTATCTCTTATTTCATGAAATTTTTTAAACCAAATAAATCAGAATTTTCGGAACCATCTGTAGTTTTAAGAATTTTTGCTCCTGTTATGTTTCCAATTACTTTATTATTAGGATTTTATAACACTCTTACAGGTCATTTATACCCAGGAGGTGGTTTTAATTCTGGCATTATACTCGGAACCGGAGTGCTTTCACTAGCTTTGATAAAAAAATATGAAGATATCGAAGAAATATTTGAGAAATCAAAAATAGAAGAAATAAAGGTTTTAATTCCTTTGTTTATTATTGTTTATGCTATTATAGGTAAGATGTTTTTTGGTGAATATTTCATCAATTTTTTCCCAAAATTTCATCCCGGAAGCATTTTTAGTGGAGGAAGTGCTATAATGTTAAATTCTTTTATAGCTTTCGAAGTTTTTGGTGGTTCTTGGACTATTCTCTATCAGTTTATAAAACATAGGGGGTTGCTTTAATGAAATTATATTTTATTTATTCCTATATAATTATAATTCTAGGATTCTTGGGCCTCATTTTAAAAAAAGATTTAATAATGAAATTATTCTTTTTAAGTATATTTCAATCAGGTATTCTTTCATTTTTTGTTATTTTAGCTTATGATAAAAATATTCCAATTATTACATCTAACATTGTAAAAGAAACTGCTGATCCATTAATTCATTCTTTTTTATTAACTGTTATCGTTATAGGTTTTGCCACAATATCACTTTCATTAGTATATATAATGATATTAGCAGAAAAATTTAAAACACACAATATAGATGCAATTGAAGAGGAGTTAGAAAAATAATGGCTATATTGTTAATATTAATTCCTATATCGCTTGGAATTTTATCTTATATTTTCAAAACTTTTCATAGAAAAATAGGTTTTACTGCTTATTCAGTTTTAATGATTTTGAACACGTATTTAACCTTTTTTGGTAAAGAAGAGAGAATATTTCCAGGTGGTTGGAATCGACTAACAGGAATAGAAATATATTTTCCTAAAGAAATGTATGTTTTAGCTTTCTTTTTTAACATCATGATGTTGATTATCTATTGGAGATCAGCTAGAAGACATAATCATATTTTTACTGCTTTGTGGTTAATAATAAATGGGACTTTAATAGGAATTTTAACTTCTGAAGATTTTTTTAATACGTATGTTCATTTAGAATTAATATCAATATCTTCGTTTTTGCTTATTGGATTAGGAAGAAATGGAAGAAGAATATGGGCTAGTTTAAAATATATGATATTAAGTTATATTGGCTTAAATTTTTATTTATTAGGCGTTGGATTAATTTATGCCCAAAGTGGTAGTTTAAACCTTCATGTTGCTTTTTCTAATAAACCAAATCCGCTTGCTGTTTCATTTATTGTAACAGGATTGTTAGTAAAAAGTGGTATGCTGTTTTTAGCCGCATGGCTTCCAACAGCTCACTCAGAAGCTTCATCAGAAATTTCTGCAGTATTATCAGGATATATTGCTCCAATTGGGACATATGTATTATATTCTTTTTCTTTATATGATGGTTTTTATAATGAATCGAAAGAAATATTATTAATTTATGGATTTATATCATTGATTTTAGGTGGATTTTTAGCCTTTTTAGAAAATGATTCAAAAAGAATTCTTGCTTATTCTACTATTTCTCAAATGGGTTTAGCAATGATTATTATAGCTGAAAAAAAAGAGATGTTTATTATATTTTTTATATTACATATGCTTTATAAATCTTTAGCTTTTTACAATGTTGGTCGAATATATGAGAAGACCCATTATAGGGATTTATCTTTACTAAAAAAAGTAAAAAATTTTGATATAAATAAAATATTAGCTATATTTAGTATTTTAGGATTATCTGGAATTTTTCCTACTCATACTTTTTTTATAAAAGAAAATATAGGTATTCATAATGAACTAAAAATTTTATTGTATATTTCTTCTTTTACAACAGCTTTTTATTCCATAAAATTAATTTCAGCACTAAAAATTTCTAAAAAATTATATTACACATTTCTTATAATACCTGTATTACCGTTATTAAATTTTTTACCTAAACATTTTACTATAACTGATATTGGTATTTCAATTTTAACTGTAATTACAGCTATATTAATTTCTAAATTCAAAATAGATAATTTCAAAATAAAACTTAATTATCTAGAAAATTCCTTGCTTATCCAAATTTTTTCTATTATTTTAGGTTATTATATAATAAAATTTCTATAATAAATGGTTTTTGGAAGGAGGTAAAATATGAAAAGAGTTTTTCTTTTTGTTTTATTAACATTTTTCTTATTTTCTATTTCATTTTCTGCTTTAATGAAGTCGGTGGATGGTAATACCGTTAGAGTTGATATTATTGAAATCAAAGATGGAAATATTACTGTAAAATTATTTAATCAAATATATACAGTTCAAGAAAATAACGTATTATATATTTCTTTTGATGAAAAAACAACAGCTGACTATGGTGTTATTATTGATGATAAACTTTTTTCTGGAAAGCTAACATCCTATGCATCAAATACCGCTAATATCCAAATGAATATCGGCGAATTTATACTAAAAGATGTTTCAAAATTAAAATTTGTTAATTTCTCAAACCCTAATGTACCTAATATAACATGGTTTAGAGAAAAACAGCCCCAAAACCTAGAAATAGCTTTAGGTGATGATTATACAGAAATAAAAGGGAATATTTTTGAAGCCAAAGATAATCAATTGTTTCTGAATATACCTATATTAGGTCAAGGTGTTTTAAATTTAAATGTTATAAAAAGCATATCTTATCCTAAATTTGAATTTAAAGAGCCTTATACTCTGAGATTATTCAATGGTTATGAATTTAAATATGTCAATTTTTTAAAAAAAGTTAATGATTACTATTTTTTTGATTTAGGATATGGAACATTAAGCTTATTTAATTCTTCTATTTTTGGCTTTTCTGGAGGAATGGAAAATCCAGAAACAAAATATACTTATTTCATATTAAAAAATGGAATGAAGTTTTTTGGCGATATTACTGGAAGCGATGAGAATAATCTAAATGTAAGTAGTATTTTTGGAGATCATAAAATTACAAAAGATTCCATTTTAACCTATGCAAAGGTTCCAGAAGGAAATATAATGCTAGTAGTTTCAAATGATGAAATTCTATTTGGTGATTACACAAAAGAGAATAGAAAAATTTCTTTTAGTCCATATAATAATGGAAATATTGATTTAATAACAATTAATAATAATAAAGAGAAAGAAAGTATTTTAAGTTCTCCTACTGAAAATTGGAGCTTAAAAAGCAATGTTATTAATAAGTCTATAGCTTTAAGTAATTATAATCTAATTTCTTACGGTAATAATAAAATGGTAATAATAGTTTCTTCTATAACTAAAGAGGTTTATGATACGTATAACCATGATTCAAATATTACTGCATTAGCTTTTGATGATGAAAATCAAC
The DNA here is from genome assembly GCF_054657315.1 of Marinitoga arctica. Lineage (NCBI taxonomy): Bacteria > Thermotogati > Thermotogota > Thermotogae > Petrotogales > Petrotogaceae > Marinitoga > Marinitoga arctica. The sequence continues at coordinate 38,643 of NZ_BAAHYY010000004.1, forward strand.
TTTTATATTCTGGAGATGAAAATGGAATATTAAACGTTTATAATCTTATCACAAAAAAAATTGACTATATTTTTGACTTCAAAAATACAATTAAATATTTAATTTCAAAAAATAAAGTTTTGTATGTAGCTTTGCAAAATGGAGAATTACACGCAATAACAGGTGTTGAAGATAAATTAATCACTAAACTTGAAGATGAAATAACTAAAATAAGTGTAAATGATAGAGCTATATATGTTTCCTTAAAAGATGGAAAAGTTTTAAAAATTGATAAATTCAATGGAAATATTATATGGGATAAAACTTTTGACAGTTCAATTACTGATATTTTATTATTAAAAAATGATAAATATCTAATTGCTTCACAAATAGATGGTAAAATATATATTTTAAATATTGCTAATGGTGATACTATTACCTCTTTTCAATCATTTAATGGAGTTTATAATATTTCAGTATCTTTATTAGAAAAATACTTTATTATATCTGGAAAAAATGGGAAAATTGAGATATGGAATAGCGGCAATTTAAACAAATTATCTGAAGTAGAATTAGGGAAAGACATATTGTATTCACTAGTAGATAACACTGGAGATGTTATATTTCTATTGAAAAATTATTCTATAAAATCTTTGAAATTATTTGAATATTAATTTAAGAAAACGAGCGGTATTTAAGATATAAAACCGCTCGTTTTTTTATTTGTTTTCACCAATTTTCTTTAAGTATTTTATTTCTCTTATAAAAACATATAGCATAAATATGGAAAAAATATAAATCATTACTTTAAATTCAGGAATATCGCCTTCACTTGTATAAACTCCAAGCCAACCAAAAACAAATTTTAATAATTCATATATTCCGATCAATAATGATATAATGCCACTTACTACAATATGTGCAGATTTATGATACCATACATTTTTAATATCTTCCCATAATCCTATGAAAGCAATAAGACCTACTGTTATATAAGAAATAAAAATAAAGTTATCATATTTGATATTAATAATTGCCATCAAAAATGAAAGTATTCCAATAACTATTAATAATAATTTCTTATCAATCATAAGAATATTCCTCCCAATATATATACAACATTAGCTATTAAATATGCAACAATTAATGTATAAAATAACTCAAAAAACATCCATTTCCAACTATTTGTTTCTTGTTTAATAACACTTAAAGTAGCAAAACAAGGAATATAAGATAAAACAAAAAATATCAAAGATAAAGCGGCTCTATTTGATAAAATTGATTGTAAAGCATAGGTTATACCATCTTCACCAACGTTTAAAATAGTCATATATGAGGAAGCAACAACTTCTTTTGCAACTGCTCCAAAAATCAATGAGATATTTGTTTGCCAATTCCAACCTAAATGTAAAGTTATTGGTTCAAAAAATTTCCCTATATAAGCTGCGTAAGAATGGGATATATCATTATTATTTGGAAAATACGATAATAACCATATAAATATAGTAGCTATTAGAATTATTCCTCCCGCTTTTTCAAGAAAATGTTTTCCTCTATTCCATGAATATAATATTAAGTTTTTAAAAGTCGGCATTCTAAATCTTGGCAATTCTATGGTAAATGGCACTTCTTCACCTTTAATAAAAAATAGTTGCAATATTTTTGCTGAAATTAATACTAGAATAATACTCGAAATATATACTAGTAGCAATATTGTTGCGGCATTTTCACTAAAAAAAGCACTTATTAAAAGAATAAAAACTGGTAATCTTGCTGAACAAGATGCAAAAGGAATACTTAATATTAAAGCCATTCTTTCTTTTTTATTTGCTATAGTTTTTGTAGACATAATAGCCGGAACACTACATCCAAATCCTAAAATTATTGACATAAATGACCTTCCGCTAAGTCCAAACTTTCTAACTAATTTATCCACTAAAAATGCTGCTCTAGGTAAATAACCGGATTCTTCTAAAAAACCCATAAAAAAGAATAAAACAAATAATTGAGGTAAAAAAACTAAAACTCCTCCAACACCTCCAATAATTCCATCAACGATTAGAGAATTTACCCATGGAATAGTTATTTTTCCATCAATTAAATTTCCTAATTTACTAAAACTTATATCTATCAGATCAGAAAGCGGACTTGCTATATTGAATGTTAATGAAAAAACAAAATATAAAGCAACTATATATATTAATAATCCCAATATTTTATGTGTCATTACATGGTCCAATATATCTCTCATAGCCCAACTTCTACCTTTTTCAATAACTGAACTTTTAACTAATGATGAGATAAAACCAAACTTCCAATTCATATATTCTTTTTTTAAAGTATTAATATTAAATTTCTCATTAATATCTTTAAGTAATTTTTCGGGATAATGAAAATTTTTACTTCCAAATTCTAAATAATACATTGCTAACCATCGTTTATCATAAGATTTTAAGAAATCATAATCATCCAATTTTTTAGAAAAATATTTTATATAACTGTTAATTAAATCCGTATACATAAAGTTTCTTGTAGTTAAATTTTTCTTTTCAGCTGTTTTATGAATATATTCTAACAAAATATCTATTCCTATATTTTTTTTAGCTGAAGTTAAAACTACCGGTATATTAAGTGTTTTTGATATAAAATTTGGATTTATCACTTTACCTTTAGATTCAGCTTCATCAATTGAGTTTATAGCTAATATAACAGGAAGATTCATCTCTAAAATTTGTACTAAAAGATACATTGATCTTTCCAAGTTTAATGCATCAGCAACTACTATAACCACATCAGGAGATTCATTAGTTAAATAATCTCTAGCTACTTTTTCATCATCACTTTGAGCTGATAGCGTATAAATACCTGGTAAATCTACCAATTTAAAATTATGTCCTTTATATTTAAAAGCTCCAACTTTTTTTTCTACTGTTACTCCTGGCCAATTTGCAATATACTGTCTACTACCAGTAATTATATTAAAAATAGATGTTTTTCCAACATTAGGATTTCCTATTATAGCCACTTCAAATGTCATAATCAACCTCCGCAACTTTTTTTATTACAATAACCTTTTATTGGGCAATCATTACATTTTAGATTCATAGTATCAAATGTATTTATTTTTATCCCATCAGAAAGCAAAAATGGAAAAACAATCTCCCATTCTTGTTCAGACAAATTAAATTTTCTTTTTATTTCATCAGTGGATATAAACTCTTTTTTACTTTTAATATATTCTATAATTTCATTTATCATATATACCTCACAATTTCTTTTTACTAATATTTTTTTACTAATATTTTTTTAGATTTTCCTTTTCCAAAAATTAATTCTTTATTATTAACATTTATAATTACTTTTCCAAAATTATTATTTAATACTTTTATCTTTGTTCCTGGATAAATATTTAATCTTTCCATTTCTTTTTTAAAAATGATCCCGCCTTTAATTAAAAATATCCGATAATCTCCAGGTTTACTTTCATATAAAGATAGTATTTCTTCTGTAACCTCTACAAATATTTTTTCAGCTTCATTTTTTCTGATCATAATTTTATTATCTTCTATTTTAAATACCATAGGGTCTCCAAAAGGTGATTCGTGAACATATAATATCTTTTTACCCGGTATCATTCCTAAAGCAATAAAACGTTCTTTTATTTCATCTTCAAATTCTAATCTTACAATTATTCCTTCCATACCTACTTTAAGGCTACTTAATGGCACAATCACACTATCTCCTCCTGAGTTAGTGATATTTTTCGTTTTTATTATATCCTAACTCTGTTAAAAATAATCAGGCTATAATAAAATATGATATTAATTAATAAAATTTTTATTATGAAATTTAACATATATTATTATAAAAATTTGCTAATTTAAAATATATTTTTCTTGATGAAAACATATTTCACTTATTATAATGTCTTATTAATATATTCTATAATTTCTTCTAATTCTTTAATTTTTTCTTCAATTTCTCTTGGATTATCAGAATACGCAGCATCTCTTACACATGTTTCAAGATGTTCTTTCAGAATTTGCGAGTTCGCTTTTTTCAACAAAGAAATAGAAGCTAATATTTGTTTTGAAATATCTATGCAATATCTACTATCTTCTATCATTTTTATAACTGCTTCAACCTGACCTCTTGCAGTTCTTAAGACATTCAAAGTTTTTTTGTGTTTCATGTGATGATTATGAGCATTTTTTTCCACTTTTATCCCTCCTAATTTTATTCTTTATTAGTTATCTATTATATTATATACTATTTTTATTTATTTTATATGTTGCTAAATAAAAATTTTGTGGTATGATAAAATAGAAAAAGAAAAATAAAGAGGGAGGTCTATTATGAAAGAATATTTGAAATATCCAAAAGACATATTAATATCCAGTATATTTTTTTTGTTATTACCTTTTTTAATGATTCCTAGTTGGGTGTATGAGTATTCAACACAAAAACATCTTGTTTTTTCTTTGTTTTATACAATTATGTTTTTTTATTATTTTTATAAAATAAAAAAAGAAAAATATGAAATACATTATTCCTTAAATCATATTTATTTTTCTTTGTTTGGTTTAGCTACAATTCTTTCACTAATTAGTGTTTATATACAAAATAAATATTATTTTAGATATTCTTTTGAAGTCTCTTTTTATACAATAATGATTGTTTTTGTATCTTATATATTAACAAATAGATTTGGGAAGAAATTTGAATATATTGAATCCGCTTTATTTATATTTTTAATAACAGGATTTATTATAGGTTTTGATGGATTATTAAATAAATTTTTTGGATTTGACATATTTTTTGGAAAATACGGAGATCCTTCTCAAAGAATTACGTTAAGAACTACAATTGGAAATCCAAATTTTGTATCAGATTATATGGGACAAATGATACCTATAGGAGTTTATTTTGCATTATCTAAAAAATCTAATTTATATAAAAAAATATTTTCGATAATTTCTATTTTTATAATGTTTTGGGTATTATTATTTGCTCAAACTCGATCTATATATCTTTCATTTTTTTTAGGAATGACAATTTTCACTATATTTTTTACAATTAATATAATAAAAAATAATAATGAAGATAAAAATAAATATATTAAATCAAAAAAATTCATTATACCCCTTTTAATAATAATCTTTATTATTACTTTTTTACTAATAATGTTCAATATTCCTTCTCCTTTTAACAAAGAAGGTGAAGTTGTAGCCTCAAAAAGATTTAGTGCGATGGCTTCAGTTTCATCATGGGATGAAAGAACATTATCATGGTTAGCTGCTGTAGAACAATGGAAGGATAAAAATCATCCTGAAAATAAAATTATTGGTGGTGGTATTGCCACATATCCTGTTTATGCAGTAAGATATATGGCTGATATTCAAGAAAAAAATCCTGAAAAATTTTATTATGCATGGAATAATTTCAAAAGAGCTCATAATGACTATTTACAAGTTTTAGGAGAAACTGGAATTTTTGGTTTTATTGCAATAATAATGCTTTTACTTGGATTAATTACTATATTTTTAAAAAGAGTATTTAAAATAAAAGACTTTGACAAGTCTCTATTATTTATCCTTTTTTCATGGAGTTTAACTATCGTTGCTATTCATTCATTTACAGAATTTCCAATGCATTTACACCCTAACATAATGTCTGCTTTATTTATTGTTTCTGTAGCTCTATCAGAACAATTTGGTGAAACTAGAAAGTTTTCATTTAATAAAACATCTCTTAAAACAATTTTTGTAATATTTATATTAATAGGAGTAATAGTTTCATATTTAAAAATACAATCTACTGCTGCTGAAGTTTATTTTAAAATTGGTAATACCGAATATATGAAAATTGATGCTTATGAAAATGTAGTTAAAAACCAAATACCGAATATTCTAAATCAAATTGATAAAAAAATAAATGAATATAAAAATATAAAGGTTACAAATCCTTTAGATTTACAAAGAATTTCAACAGAAATAAAAAATTTAGAAGAACAAAAACAAAAATATCTAGTTGCTAAAAATGATTATGAAAATAAAGCTTTTGATTCATATAAAAATGCTAAAGAATATTTCATAAAATCATTGAAAGCTAATCCGGCTTTTGGAAAGTCTGGTTTCTATTTGGCTCAACTGCTATCAAAAACACCATACAGATTAATGGAACTTGATTATAAAAATTTAGAAAAATATATGAATTTGGAAACTCCTGAATACCAATTTATATTAAAGGATTTTGAAGGAGCTATTGATTTGATGCCATTTAATAGATACCAAATTAGGGATACCATCAAACCATTATATGAACTTTTAAAATCTGAAGAAAATATTCAATTATTACAAGCTTTAGCTTATATACAATCCATACAAGACGAAATAGATCAATTAGAAAGCAATTATACTTCTTTTAATGAAAAAAACGCTTATAGACTAATTGCAAAACTTAATGTTTTAATTTTCCAGAATTTGTCTAATATTGAAAAATATTATAATTCAAATAAAGAAGTTATCGATGTCATATCAAAATTAAAAGAAAGATATTATAATGATTTTGTACATTGGTATAATAAGACTATAGAAATTTTACCAGGTGGTTGGAACAGATTCCCAGAATGGGAAGATGTATATACTGAATATATGAAAATAATGTTTAACTTTAATATATTTTTAGGATATGAAAAAACTATTAATAATATTATAAATATTTCCGAAAAGGAAGGGAAAGCTGATTACTATATGGCAAAAAAATTTAGAGGAATTCCTGATAAATCCTTCGAATTTTTTGAAAGTTTATATTTTCATTTAAAAAGCAAAAATATGGATAATTTAGCAAATGTCTTATCTAAATCTATCGTCGAAAATTATAAATCCGTTTATAATTATTATGTGGATTTTATAGAAAAACACCCTGATTACAGATACAAAGATAGAGTTGAAAATTTTATAAAAATTTACAAATTTTTAAAATGAGAATAGCAATCTTTTTATTGATAACTATAATCCTTTTAAACTCTATAACCTTTTATTTTTATTTAAAAATAAAAAATATGGAATCAATAGAATCTAAATATTCATTATTTGATGCATATATGAAAACAAGATTCTATGATAAACTGATTTTATTTATTTCTAATCATAATGATTTTGAAGAAATTGAATTAAATGGATTATTATTTAAAAGAGAAGGAAATAAAATCGTAATCAAGGAGGAATAATATGAATAGAGCAATAATTGTAGATTCCGGATGCTCTCCAACAGAAAATTGGATTAAAAAATATAATTTAAATTTTATGGGAATGAAAATTTATATTGATGGAAAAGAATACACTGATGGAGTTGATTTAAACCATGAAAAATTTTATAACCTTGTAAAGAATGCAGAGGATATTCACACAGCTCAACCATCACTTAAAGAAATTATGAATATATATGAAGGATTGAAAGAAAAGGGATACGATGAGATTATAGATATTCATTTTTCTTCAAAAATGTCAGGATTATATAACACCGCTTTAATGGCAAAAAATATGTTAAATAATATAAACGTTAAAATTATAGACACTAAAAAAGTTTCAATAGGTGCATCTTTAATTGCTAGAAGAATAGTAGAACTATTATTAGATGAAAATAAAACTTTTGAAGAAGTAGAAAGTTTAATTCCTACAATCATAAGTAATACATTTATGGAATTTTCTGTTCCTACATTAAAATATCTTATAAAAAATGGAAGAATAGGTAAAGCTGCTGGAATGGCTGGAACTCTTTTAAAAATAATACCTGTCCTTGGAGTTGAAGATGGGGAAATTACTCCTTTAACCAAAGTAAGAGGCATTAATAAAGCTTTTAAATTTATGGCTGATAAAGCTTTTGAATTTATTAAAAATAAACCCTATAACATTAAAATATATAAAGTGCATGGTTTTGAAAAAAATATCGAACAAGAAAATATTGTTTTCAATATGTTTATGGAGAAGTTTGAAAAATTAGGATATAACTATGAATTGATTGAAGGGAAAATCTGGCCAACTGTTGCTTGCCATAGTGGTCCTGAAGTATTCGGCCTTGGTGTGTACGGGGAGGAAAAACCTATATAATGCATCTTGAACATTTTTTTGATGAACTAGAATATAAATTAAATCTAGCTTTATCCAAAAAAATATCTCATATGTTTTTTTTCAAAGAACTATATAATTTTTGCAAACAGAACATTGAAATAATCGAAAAAGAAAAGGGCCTAAAAAGTAAAATAGGCTCCTTTTTGGCTTATTACAAACCATTAAAAAATTTACCCGAAGATAGAAGAATAAAACGTATAAAATATGGATTTGATATGATAAAAAAATTAAAAGATCAATATTTAGTGGATGAACCTGAATTTCCTAATAAAGATTTACCATTAAAAACAGATATAAAATTTATAAAAGGTGTTGGAAATAAAAGAGCTTTTTTGATAAGAGATTTAGGAATAAATAATATCGAAGATACTTTTTATTTTTTCCCTCGGAATTATGAGGATAGGAGAAATATAAAATCTATAAATGAATGTTATCATGGTGAAGAATGTTTGGTTATTGGGAAAATAGTAAATTTCGAGGAAAAAAAAATAGGTTCTTTAAAAATCTTATCTTATGTAATTGAAGATAAATATAAATCTATAATGATTTTAACATGGTTTAATCAAAACTTCATAAAAAAAATTTTACAGATAGGTCTTAATATAGCTGTTTTCGGAACTGTAGAAATTGATTTTGGAAAAAAACAAATGAAAAATCCTGATTTTCAAATATTTACGTCAGAAAAAGAAATCAAAACAGGCATTTTGCCTGTTTACCCTCTTAAAAAAGGATTATATCAAAATAGTATGAGAAATATTTTTTCAGAAACAATACAATATACCCATAATGTAAAGGAATTTTTACCTGAAGAAATTATAAAGAAATATCAATTAATTGATTTTCCAAAAAGAATAAAAGGAATACATTTTCCAAAAAGTTTTTATCATCTTGAAAAAGCGAAAAAATCGCTTAAATATGAGGAAATTTTTTTGTTTGAATTCTCAATATTGATTCAAAAACAAAAAATACAATCCAAGGAAGGATTATCAAAAAATATCAAGGGATTGTTAGCAAATAAATTTATTAATTCTTTGCCATTTAAATTAACTAACTCCCAACTAAAAGTTTTTAATGAAATAAGAGAAGATATGAAAAAAAATATACCCATGAATAGATTATTACAAGGTGATGTTGGTTCTGGAAAAACTGTCGTATCAGAATTAGCATTAATAGATAATTTCGAAAGCAACTATCAAGGAGCAATGATGGTTCCAACATCAGTTTTGGCAAAACAACAATATAAAAAAATAAAAAATGAATTCAAAAAATTCGGCATTAATGTTGAATTACTGTTAGGTGAAACAAAGAAGAGTGAAAAAAATAGAATAAAAGAAAAACTTATAAAAAATGAGATAGATGTTATAATAGGAACTCATGCTTTAATACAAGATGATGTTAAATTTAATAATCTTGGATTAGTTGTAATTGATGAACAACATAGATTCGGTGTAAAACAACGTCTTGCTTTAATAGGCAAAGGAAAAATTCCTGATATTTTATTTATGACAGCTACTCCTATTCCCAGAACTCTTGCAATGACTTTATACGGAGATTTAGATGTTTCAATTATAACGGAAATGCCTGCTGGTAGAAAAAAAATAAAGACTGTTCTTGTTAAAGATAATAACATGAATGAAGTTTATAATTTTGTCGAAAAAGAATTAAATATGGGGAATCAAGCATTTTTCGTGTATCCTTTAATAGAAGAATCGGAAACATTAGATTTAAAAGCTGCAAATGATATGTATGAAATTCTAAAATTAAAATTTCCAAAATATGAAATCGGATTATTACATGGAAAAATGTCTCCTGATGAAAAAAATTATATTATGGATAAATTTGTAAATAAAAAATTGCAATTATTGGTTTCTACAACTGTTATTGAAGTTGGTGTTGATATTCCAGATGCTACAATTATGGTTATAGAACATGCAGAACGTTTTGGATTATCTCAATTACATCAATTAAGAGGACGTGTTGGAAGAAGCAAAAAACAAGCATATTGTTTTTTAGTAATAAGTCAAAATACTTCTTCTGAAACAAAGGAAAAATTAAGAAAATTTGCAACCACAACAAATGGTTTTGAAGTGTCTGAAATTGATTTACAGTGGCGTGGCCCTGGAAAATTTTTCGGAACTGAGCAACATGGATTACCTGACTTTAAATTTGTTGATATTTTAAATGATCCAGAATTTATTGATATGGTTAGAAAGGATGTTTTAAGCATCTTGAAAGAAGATCCTGATTTAACTAAACATAATCTTTTAAAAGCTGAAATATATAGACGATATGGAAAAAAATTAAAAATGTTAGATGCGTAGGTGATAATATTGTTAACAATAGAAAATGGATATTTAAAAGGAAGGAAAATAAAAATTGTTCCCGATAAAAGGACAAGATATACTCCTGCAAATATACGAAGGGCTTTATTGAATATTATAGATGTAAAAGATATGAACTCATTAGAAGTTTTTGGTGGTTCTGGTTGTGTATCTTTTGAATTAATAAGCGCTGGTGTTTTAAAATCTACAATAATTGAAGTTTCAAAAAAAGCTTGTTCTACTATAATAAAAAATGCAAAAACTTTACAAATCGATAATAAAATCCATTTAATTTGTTCCGATTTTAGAAAATCTATTGCTAAATTAAATGAAAAATACGATATAATATTTATGGACCCTCCTTTTCAAATGGGATTAGCTTCTGAATCATTGAGCAAAATTATTGAAAATAAAAAAATTTATGATGAAAATACTTTAATTGTTGTTGAGCATTCAAAAAGAGAAATTTTAAATAAAAAATATGATGATCTAATTTTGTTTAAAGAATATAAATATGGAGATATTTTACTGTCTATTTTTTCTAAGGAAGGTGAATAAAATGATTATAGAAAAATATCATATATTTAACGTAGTTGAAAATTTAGTGGAAGATATTACAAATGAAATGTTTAGTATGCCAAATGTTGATATGTGTGTATGTGATAGATGCAAAGCTGATGTAATAGCATTAACATTAAATCATTTACATCCAAAATATGTTGTTACTGAAAAAGGTAGAATACTTTCTGAATTAGAAAATTATACCTTTCAAATGAGAGCAGAAGTATTAACTGAAGTTTTAAAAGCTATGGAAAAAGTAAAGAAAAACCCATCACATCCAAAAGAAGAATCTGTATATAAAAATGTAAATATGGACTTAGAAAACTTGGAAAAACATTTTGAAAATATTAATAAAAAGAAAAATCAAAAATAAGCTGTAAATATCATTCCTAATATTTCATCATTTTGATTGGAAACATATTTTCCCAAATTTAACATCAATAAGCGATTTTCAAGAAATCTAATCTTATTTTCTAATTCTTTTTTTATATCAAAATCTTTTTCGAATTTTACAATTTTTTTTAATTTATCTATTAATAGTTTTAATTTTTCTATTTTTCTATCTCTATACATATTTTTAGAGACATTTTTTGAAACTTTATTATTATTTTCATCATCTATTTTATTTTTATATATTATCATAACTTGAGTTTTCCCTGCTATCGCAGCTAAAAATGAACCCCTTTTTTCCATATTCAATGATATTTTACTATAAACAACATACCCACCGTTTTGGGCGGCATCTTTTTTAAATGCCATTAAATTTCCTGTTTCTTGACTTAATACTCTCATTATACTTAATGACGCTGGGGATGATGATGGTAATCCAGGTTCACCTGGATCTAGCTTATATCCTAACAATGGATTGACTATGTCAGGATTGACTTTCATATTTATCATTTAATCACTCCATAATGATATAATTTATAGCATTCATTTTTCAATTTAGATGCTCACACAAAGAAAAAAGTTCTAAAGAAAAAAGTTACAAATATTTATTTCATAAAATTTGTTTGTTAAAAAATATTTTAAAAGGGTGAAAAAATGAATATTTTTGAAAAGTTAGAAAAAAATTTAAAATCAATTAAAATAAACGGACTAAGAATAAGTTTTACACATATACAAAATAATTTAGATAATGTACATTTATATTCTGAAAAAATTCATTCAAAATATAATCCTGATGCTCTAATAATTTTTGTATTAAATTCTATAACTAATGTATATGGTTTCTCTTTTTGTTATGAAATAAATATAAAAAATATCTTTTCAAAATTTAATGGGAAAGGATCTAAAAATATTTCTCATTTCACAACAAATGAAACAAATATTGAATTTCTAATAAAAAATATCATAGAAGAAATTGTTAAACAATATAATCCTATTTTAAAAGCAAAAGATATTATGTCTTCACCTGTAAGGACAGTTTTATCTAACGAAACTATAGAAAAAGTTTATAAACTCATGATACAAACTGGACATAATGGTTTTCCAGTAATTGAAAAAAACGAATTAATTGGAATAATAACTAAAAAAGATATTGAAAAAGCCATTAATCATGGATTAGGAAAAAATCCTATAAAAAAAATTATATCTAAAAATATTATCGCTGTAACTCCAAATACTTCCATAGAAAAAGTAAGATTCAAAATGATTAAAAATGGGATTGGAAGGTTATTGGTTATAGATGAAAACCATACACTTGTTGGTATAATTACCCGTTCAGACCTGATAAAAGGAAAATTTTTTCATGAATCAAAACCTCAAATTATTATTGAATATGAAGAAGAATTACATAAGTACAACATTTTAAAAAAAATGATTTCTTCTATTCCTCCAAAATATATGAATTTACTAAGACTATTAGGTATATATGGCAGTGAATTGAATATGCCTGTTTATGTAGTTGGAGGATTTGTTAGAGATTTGTTGCTTGGAAGAAAAAATTTTGACATCGATATAGTAGTTGAAGGAGATGGATTAAAATATGCAAAATATGCTGCAAAAAACTTAAGAGTTACTTTCGTTGAACACAGCGAATTTCATACGGGTTCTTTATTTTTCAAAGACAGGTTTAGAATAGATATAGCAACAGCTAGAACAGAATATTACGAAAAACCTGCTGACTTACCTAAAGTAGAATTGAGTACTATAAAAAAAGATTTATATAGACGTGATTTCTCCATAAATGCGATGGCTATAAAACTTAACATTGAAGAGTTTGGAGTATTACTTGATTTTTTTGGATGCAAACGTGATCTCGAGAATGGAATTATTAGAATTTTGTATAATCTAAGTTTTATAGAAGATCCAACTAGAATATTAAGAGCTATACGTTTTGAAAAACGGTTTAATTTTAAGATTGAAGATAGAACATTAGAACTATTAAGAGACGCTGTAAATAGTAATTATATTGAAAAAGTTACAGGTATGAGATTAAGAGAAGAATTCGAAAAAATATTAAATGAAAAAGATATAATAGAAGCTATTGAGGAAATAGGAAATTTGCAGATCTTAGATCATTTATTATTATATTCAAAGTATGACAGAGAAAAAACTAAAAGATTTAGCAAAATATTAGAATTTTATTATTGGCTAAAAAAATATGCTCCAGAATATAATTATAAAGTAAAGTTGTTTCATCTTTTTCTATATCCTTATCTTCTTTTTGAAAACAAACAAGCCGTTTTATATGCTTTTGAAAGATATGGATTGCCTAAAAAATTCCTTAGTAATATAGAAAAGTTGAAAAGCACATTGCCATTGTTAAACACATTAAATTCAAAATCTGCATATTCAGAAATTTATAAATTAGTTGAGTCTTTTGACAATGAATTATTAATTGTTTTGGCAGGTTATTTAGAAAAAGGATTAATGGAGAAATATAAAAAATATTTGTTGAAAATCAAGGACTTTAATCTTGAAATTAATGGTAAAGATATAATGAAAATGGGTATAAAAGGAAGATTAATAGGGAAAATATTAGATGAAATAAAAATGAAAAAACTTGATGATAAAATTCAAAATGAAAAAGAATATTTATTGAAAATTGTGAGGGAATTTAATGAATCAATATAGAGCTTATATGTTAATTGCTTCGATTTTAATATTATTATCAACATTTTTCATAGTTAAAATAATAAACGATTCTTCTGATTTAATAACTGTTGCTTCTATGCAAAAATTACCTTTGGAAATAGAAAACAAAAGCAATAGGATTATTTTTGTTAATGGCGAGAAATTAAACCCCTTAGAAAAAAAAGATATAAACCTTGGGCAAAATGAAAAAATTATTATCACTAATAATACAGGAACTGTTATAATAAAAACGTTCGAAAAAATATATGAAATAAAATTAAAATCTTTCGAGGTGGTGGTTACAAATGGGAAAGATTAAGGACATCGATAGAGTAAATTATGTTATACACTTTTTTTCTGCTGGAAATACTGATTATTGGCTATATCATGAAAATGTTTTAGAAGAATTAAAAAAACATTTTGGAGAAATAGATTATATCTCAGAAGAATTAGACTTCCAAAAATACACATATTATTACAATATGGAGATGGGACAAAATGTAAAAATTAAAGCTCGAATGATCAGCTTTAAAAATCTATATTCACCTGGCTTTTTAGCAGATGCTAAAACTATTACTAATATGATAGAAGCAAAATATGCTGTTAATGGTAAAAGAAAGGTAAATTTAGATATTGGATATATTCATCATATGCAATTTGTTCTTGCGAGCACTAAACCATGGGGAAATAGAATTTATCTTTCAAAAGGAATATATGCAGAAATAACATTAATGTATGTTTATGAACAATGGAAATCTTTTGATCACTCATATCAAAATTTTAAAGATAAAGAATATCAAGATATATTAACTGAAATTAGAAATATGTATCTTGAGAAAAGAAAAAAATGGCTATCTGGAAGGAAATAATATGAAAAGGTTTACACTTATTCTCATTTTATTAAATTTAATTATAAGCTCTTTTAGTTCAGCTAAACTATTATTTCCAAATTCTATAAACTTTTATTTTCAACGATCAAAAAATATAAACTCCGGTATTCAATATACCGGAGTTCCTTTGTTTTTCACTAATGATAAAAATTATAAATCTAACGTACTTTTTGAATTTCCAATTGGATTTGAAAAAAGATTAGAAAATACCGTGTTATTCAATGGCGGAGGTTATTATACATTAGAAAAAGATAAAATCTTTTTTAGTGATTTATATAATGAGTATTATTCATGGATGAATTTTGGTTTTGAGTTTTATCATAACGATGAATTATATGCCAGATTTGTTGCAGATTTCAAAGAGGGAAATAGCCCCTATTTTAAGTATAATAATATAACTATTTTTGATATATACAATGATTTCTCAATTTCAAAAAGAACTACACTAGATATACCTTCATTAAGTTACTTGAGTTTAAAAAATCATAATTGGAGTTTTATTCTCGGTCGAACAAAAATATCTTTAGGGCCATTAAAAAATTCTTTAATACTTTCTGATGCGTCAAAATACTATGAAAATATAAATTTTAAATATACTTTAAAAAATTTTTCTTTTAATACTATTTTTATTTCTATGCAACCAATGCTTACAAAATTAGAATATGAAAAACAATTCTCCACAGAATCAACAATGGCTTTTAAAGAAGTTTTAGTAAATAGGGTAGATTATAATATAGATAAATTTAATGCAGGAATTACACTTTTAAACTTGTATGGAGGCAAAATTCCTTCTAATCCTATTGATACAAAAAATTCTTTATTTGCTGTAGATGCTCAATTACAATTTAGAAATTTCAGATTTTATATTCAAGATGCCTTTAACCCTTTGAAAAATAAAAATAGTTATGGCTATGGAGGAGAAATTTTATTTGAGTTATTTAAAGATGCCTTTCTTTCTATGTTATATGAAAAATATTCTGTAGATCCTGGAATATATGAAGACGAGATACCATATAATAGATTGTACAATAGATCTCTGGAAATCATCAACGAACCTGGCGCTAGATATTTTTATGATTACCCTTTAGGTTTCAAATACGATGAAAATTCGAAAGTTGATTCTTTCCAAACTTATATTTCTTCAGGAAATTTTTTAATGCTATTTGAAAAAGATTGGGGAATTTCATATGGCAATGATTTTTGGAATAGAAAATTAAAAATTTATTTTGATATACCTTATTTAGGTAATCTTGAATTTAAATACATTGATACAAAATATAATGATGAAAATTTTAAAATTTATTCTTTATTTTTATCTATACCATTTAAAATTCAATGAGGTGTATTATGAAAAAATATATATTCATATTCCTAATTTTCATTTTTTCATCTACAATATTTTCTTTTTATTTTGAAAACGATATAGACTATAAAATATATATTTTTAATAAAATATTAAAAGGAGAATCTTTAGAAACTTCTATTTCTCCTTATCCATCGATCCAGGAAAATAATATTAAAACACAAATCAATATTCCCTATTTTTACACTACATATTATCAATTAACACCTATTTTTGAATTAAAAAATAATAATTTTGGATTAAATATCAGTCTTACTAACAATTACTATCTGAAATTAAAACTTTACTATGGAAAAAAAATTAATTCTTTCTGGTATATATTAGGAAGGTATAAAACAGATTGGTCATTGTTAGAACATGGCGTATTTCTTTCTGATTCTCTTCCATATATAGATGGTATTACAGGGGGTTTCACTACAAATTTTCTTTTAGGAGACATGGGAATTTACTTTGGCGCTTATGCTTTTAATCCATATTTAACATCTGAAGAAAAAGAAATACAAAAAATGCACATAGATGGGAATTCTGATAGAAGAAGTATTGGAATAGGTTATGATGATCCTTATAAAACCTTATTAATTCATAGACTTGATCTAAAACCTATAAAAAATTTAAGAATATCTATTAATGAATTAAATTTAATAGGTGGAAAGTTTCCTGATTTGGTTGATTTAAATTTTATGAACATTCTTCACAACACATATGGTGAAGGCTATTCCAATGCTATGTTTGCAGCAGATGGAGAAATATTACTATTAAAAGGATTAAAATTTTATGGAGAATTTGCTATGGATGACTTCGTTGTACCTTTAACAGAATCTGGAGCGGAAGATTATAAACCAACGGCTTTTGCATGGGGATATGGTGCTCAATATGTTTTTAAAATGCTAAACGGATACTTCAATGCAAAAGTTGAAAACTATAAGATTTATTCCTGGATGTATAATAGATGGCAGGAGCTATTAAAATTTACTGGCAGATATATTGATAATAACAATATTTATGATATTCCTATGGGATATGATTACGGAAGTGGTATTGAAAGTCAATTATTTTCTATAGAATATCTAAAAAACAATGTTAATTTCAAATTTATGTTCGAAAGAGTTATTCAGGGCGAAGTAAATTTAAATACATCCTATTTTAATAAAGAATTAAAAGGAAATACAGAAACATGGGAAGGCCCATATGGTAATATTATAGAATATTATTATACAACATTTTATATAAAATATAAAAATTTCAATTCAAACATAAAAATAGAAAATCTTAAAATCAGAGATTATAACTTATATTTTTCATTTATTTTTTAATAAAATAATAGGAGGTTAAAAATGAAAGTAGGATTAATTTTTGGTACAAGACCAGAAGCAATAAAAATGGCACCAGTATATCATACTTTAAAAGAAAATGAAATAGACGCAAAAATTATAGCAACAGCACAACATAGAGAAATGCTTGATCAGGTATTAAATTTATTTGAGATAAAACCAGATTACGATTTAAACGTTATGACACACAGACAAACATTACCGGAACTAACAAAAAACTTGATAGAGAAATTAGATAACATACTTAAAGAAGAAAATTTCGATTATATATTGGTTCAAGGAGATACAACATCAACATTTATTGGAGCATTAATATCTTTTTATTATAAAATACCTGTAGGACATATAGAAGCGGGTTTAAGAACTAACAATATATATAATCCTTTTCCAGAGGAAATGAACAGAAGATTAACCAGTGTAATTAGCTCTATTCATTTCCCCCCAACCAAAAAATCAAAAGAGAATCTTTTAAAAGAAGGAATATCAGAGGAAAATATTTATATAACTGGTAATACAGTTATTGATGCTCTGTTATGGGTTATAGAAAAAAATAAAGATAAAATAGAAAATATACAGGAAAAATATGGATTAAAAAGAAAAAAATATATATTGATGACAATGCATAGAAGAGAAAATTGGGGAATTCCTATGAAAAATGTAATGCAGGCAGTTAAAGAATTTTTAACTAAAAACACAGATATACATTTAGTATTTCCAGTCCATTTAAATCCTGCAGTAAGAGATATAGTTTTTCCTGCATTAGAAGAATTAAATAATACAATTTTAATAGATCCTGTAGAATATCTTGAATTTACTGCTTTAATGGCTGGCTCTTATTTTATAATGACAGATTCTGGTGGAATTCAGGAAGAAGCCCCTGCATTAGGCAAACCTACATTAGTTTTAAGAGAAACTACAGAAAGGCCAGAAGCAATAGAAGCTGGAACAGCTAAATTAATAGGAACTGATAAAGAAAATGTATTGAAATATATGAATAAATTATCTTTCGATTCGGAATATTACTCAAAAATGGCAAAAGCAAAAAATCCATTTGGAGATGGAAAAGCATCAATTAGGATAACAAAAATTCTTTTGAATGACCCTATAGAAGAATTTTTGATCTAAAGAAAATTTAATATTATATAGGTCAGCTATTAATATAGGTCAGCTATTAAGCTGACCTATATATTTCAATATTTATTATAGTTTTCAATCATCTTTGTTAATGAAGGAAAAAGTAGATATTATTTTTCATTTTTCTTTACGACCAAAATTATTTTTCAAAAAATTTTCAGCATCCTCTTTGGCATATCCCAAATTTTCTAATAATTCAATCGCAAATTCTTTATTTATTTTACCTTTAATATATAATTCTAATGTTTTTTGCTCTTCTGGTGTTAATAAATTATTTGTTTTTATTTCTTCCTCTTCAAATACAACATTATTATTTCCTATATTCTTTTTTTCTTTAATAGTTAAATCACCGCTCACACTTTTAAAATCAATAAATCTTTTGGTAGAATGTTCAATTTTTAAAGAAAGATCTGCATACACTTCTCCTGATGGTAAAGTATTTTTATTTAAAAATACTTCCTTTCTACCGGCAACATATAGCTCAACATCTCCAGATACTGTTTTTATTTTCGCTTCTTTAAAATCTTCTACTAAATAATCTATTTCACAATCTCCAGATACTGTTTTTATTTCTAGAGAATAAATAGACGAATTAGCAATTTCTAAATCCCCACTTGTACTATAATATTTAAGATGTTTAATTTTCGAATTATATATTTCTATATCTCCAGATACTGTTTTAGCATTCAATTCATCAAGCATCATTTTATTTAAAGAAATATCTCCACTAATATCGTCGATATTTATAGCTAAGATATTAGAATTAACTTTTAACTTCGCAGATCCTTTTGAACTAAAATTAAAGGAAAACCCAAACATTTTTGATATAAATGAATCAGATTTTTGTTTAATCTTCAAAAACCATATTTCATCTTTTATATAACTTTCTATATCGATATTTTCTGGAAAATCTTCATATTCAAACAAAATTTCTTCATCATTTACTATATCTAAATCCATACCAATGCCACTAAATACAATATATTTAACTTTTTTATCAGGGTTTAAAATTCCATTCATCTTTCCACCTTCTCATTTCTTAATATTTCCTTAGCTTCTTCAGGTGTCAATTCTCCTTTTTCTATTTTTTCTAAAATTTTCAATGTATCTACATTTGTTTTTTCTTCTTTAAATCCCATAGCTCTAACAACACCTTCTAGTCTTGCTTTTGCTGTAGGGTATGAAATACCTATTTCTTTTTGAACATCAGAAAGATTTCCACGATTTTTTATAAAAATTTTCAGAAAATATAATTGTTCATCAGAAAGTTTTGCGAAATCGTCTAAATGGAAATTTCCACTTATAGTAACCTCACAATCTGGGCACTTAAACTCTGAAATAATCAATTCTCCTCCACAAACAGGGCATCGGGTTAACCTTTTCAACTTTTTCATTTTATCACCTCTAAATTTTTTATTCTATAAAAATAATACCACTCAACTTAAAAAAAGTCAAGTGGTATTTTATATTTTTTGAATTATTTTTTATATTTTTTAATAAATATAATTATAAATTAAATAATTTTTATTTTATCTCTTAATTTTTCTGATTCTAAAATTTCTTCCATATTTTTTTCACTAACACTTTTTATATAATCTTTTAAGGCAATAACATCAAATCCTTTAACTAATGCTGTTTTTATAGTTTCCAAAACACATATATCTCCAGCTAATCCTAAAATAATTAATTTCTTGATATTATGTTCATTTAAAATATTTTCTAAATTATTTTCTTTTTTAGAATCAAAATCTTCATAAAATGCAGAATAACTATCGGAATTTTCAGAAGTACCTTTTTTTACAAGGAAATCATATGTATTGATGAAAAGTTCATTACCATATGTATTTTTTATACAATGTGGTGGCCATATTTCAAAAGATTTGTGATTTCTTGGGTGATCATCTTTGCTGGCTATTATTAAATATTTTTCATTTTTAGCTTTTAATAAAAAATCATTAACAGACTCAATCCATTTTTCATCAGTACCTTTTACAGGCAATTCATTTGCACACCTTAATGTAAAACCATTTTGACAATCAACGCACAATATGGCAGAATCCTCAGAAAAAAATCCTAAGTTATTTAATCTTTTTATAACTTCCATTTTACCACCTCTTTTTTTATTAAAATTTGAATTTTTGTGATTAGCATTTATTATTATACTACTTATAATATTATAAGAAAAATACGAATATAATGAAAAATTTTTCATTAACTCATAAAATCCTGTATTTTTTTACAATATGACGGGTTTTTAAAAAAAGATAAGTATGGTATAATCAAACATGGAAAAAACTATTCTAAAAGGAGGGCTATTTATGGCAAAAATGATAAGAAAAAATTATTTGTTAGCACCTGGACCAACACCAGTACCTATTGATTTATTATTGGAAGGAGCAAAAGATACAATTCATCATCGAACCCCTCAGTATTTAGAAATTCAAAAAACAGCTTTAGATGGTGCAAAATACATTTTTGGAACTGAAAATCCTGTGTTTATTTTATCTTCATCTGGTACAGGGGCAATGGAAACAGCTGTTGCAAATACTTTAAACCCTGGAGATAAAGCAATAGTAGTTGTTGCTGGAAAATTTGGTGAAAGATGGATGGAAATTTGTAAAGCCTACGGAGTGGATCCGATTGTCGTTGATTTAGAATGGGGGGATTACGTAAAACCAGAAACAATTAAAGAATTATTAGAAAAGAACCCTGATACAAAGGTTGTATTCACAACACTAAGCGAAACATCAACTGGTACTGTTCATCCAATAAAAGAAATTGCCGAAATCGTAAAAGATAAAAATACTATTATTGCTGTAGATGCTATTAGCGGAATGTTAGCTCAACCTTTAAAAATGGATGAATGGAATTTAGATATAGTTGTAACAGGTGTTCAAAAAGGATTTATGATGCCTCCTGGCATTGCATTAATCAGCGTAAGCGAAAAAGCTTGGAAAGTTATTGAAGAAAATAAAAATCATCATTATTATTTTGATTTAAAAGCTTATAAGAAAAAATATCCAGATTCACCTTACACCCCACCAGTAAATTTGGTTTATCAATTAGCAAAATCTGTTCAAATGATTAAAAATGAAGGAATAGAAAATGTTTGGGAAAGACATAGAATAATGGCTGATGCAACAAGAGCTGCTGTTCAGGCCATGGGTCTTGAACTATTCGCAAAAAAACCCGGTAATGTATTAACTTCCATAAAAGTTCCAGAAGGCATTGATGGCGGAAAAATATTAAAATATTTAAGAGATGAAGAAGGAGTCACATTTGCAGGAGGTCAAGCACACTTAAAAGGGAAAATTATAAGAATTGCACATTTAGGTTATATGTCAAAATATGATGTTATTGTTGGAATTAGTGCTTTAGAAATGGCTCTAAAAAAATTTGGTTTTGATGTTGAATTAGGTTCAGGAATTAAAGCTGCTCAAGAAGTATTTTTGAAAGAAGGTGTTTAATATGTGGATACATATCAATGATCCTTTAGCTGAGGAAGCTACTCAAAAATTAATAAATTCATTACCTGAAACAAAAATAACAATTGAACACTTTGAGAAAGACGAACTAAAAGAAAAAGTAAAAGATTTCGATGTTTTAGTTGTTAGAAGCGCTACAAAAGTGACAAGGGACATAATAGAAAATGGTGAAAATTTAAAATTAGTAGCAAGAGCTGGCATGGGATTAGATAATGTTGATTTAGAAGCTGCTAAAGAAAAAGGAATTAAAGTTATAAATACTCCAGGAGCTAATTCTTTATCCGTTGCAGAATTAGTGATTGGATATATTTTATCAATATATAGACATATAGTAACAGGTACTACATCTTTAAGAGATGGAAAATGGGAAAAGAAAAAATTAAAAGGTTTTGAATTAACAGGAAAAACTTTAGGTATTGTAGGATTCGGCCATATAGGTAAATTAGTTAGAAAATTAGTTTCAGGTTTTGATATGGATGTTTTAGTTTTTGATGTTTTTGAAATCCCTGAAGAAGTTCAAAAAGAATATAATGTAAAACAAGTATCTTTCGAAGAACTAATTAAAAACTCTGACATTATTACATTGCATGTTCCTTTAAATGAAAAAACAAAACATTTAATATCAGAAAAAGAATTTGAAAAAATGAAAAACAATGTTGTTATAATAAACGCTGCTCGCGGGGGAGTAATAGACGAAGCTGCATTATTAAAATATCTTGAAAACGGCAAAGTTTTAGGAGCAGGACTAGATGTATTTGAAGAAGAACCTCCTACATCAGAAATACAAATTAAATTATTAAAACATCCTATGGTTGTAGCAACTCCTCATATTGGTGCAACAACCAAAGAAGCTCAAAGAAGAGTTGGATTAGAATTAGTCGACAAAATTGTAGAAATAGTAAAAAATATGTAATTTGTTAAATTATTTTAATATTCTTTGCTATTTTTTGAGTTATAATAACTATAGTTATTTTTATAAATGGAGGTGTTTATGGTGAAAGTATTTGTAGATCAAGATGCATGTATCGGATGTGGAGTATGTGAAAATTTATGTCCAGATGTATTCAAAATTAATGATGAAGGCAAAGCAGAAGCTTTAGTTGCTGAAACAGATTTACCTTGTGCACAAGACGCTGCAGATTCTTGTCCAACACAAGCTATCTCAGTTGAATAATTAAGAATACCTAAGGCTAGCTTCGGCTAGCCTTTTTATTTTATAATCAATTTAAACTGATATTTTGATATTTTAAGAAAATGTTGTATAATATGTAATGAAATTTAAATATTAATTTGGAGGGGGCATTATGAAAAAAAGCAAGGTTATAGTTGTAACTTCAGGGAAGGGGGGAGTAGGAAAAACTACTGTCTCTGCAAATATTGGGGCTTCTCTAGCTTTAATGGGATATGATGTATGTTTAATTGATGCTGACATAGGCTTAAAGAATTTAGATCTTGTGCTTGGATTGGAAAATCGAATTGTTTATACTATCCTAGATGTTGTAAAAGGTGGAAAATCTCCAGTTGAGGCTGTCGTTAAGCATAAGCAAATCAAAAAATTAAATTTACTTGCTTCTTCACAAATTGCTAATAAAGATATGATTTCTCCTGAAGATATGAAAATGATTGTAAACGAACTTTCGAAGCATTTTGATTATGTGATTGTTGATTCACCTGCCGGAATTGAACGTGGTTTCAAAAATGCTGTTGTTGCTGCTCAACATGCAATTGTAGTAACAACTCCTGAATTAACAGCTATAAGTGATGCAGACAGGGTTATAGGATTATTAGAAAACGAAAAATTTAATGAAGATAATATATCTTTAATAGTCAATAGAGTTAAATTGCATATGATTAATAAAAATGAAATGTTATCTCCTGAAGACATCAGAAATGGTTTAGCAGTAGAATTATTGGGAATAGTTCCGGATAGTGAAGAGATTATAATTGCAACCAACAAAGGAATTCCTATTACCCTTGAAGATAATTCAAAAGTTTCTAGCATATTTGCAAATATTTCAGAGAGAATTGCCGGAAAGGAAAATCCCATAGAAAATGACCTTGAACTCTTAAAAAGCCATTCTAAAAAAGGTCTGAAAGGGTTTCTGCAAAAGATGTTTGGTGGCAGGTGATATTGATGGGCTGGTTTAATTTTGGTAGAAAAAAATCTAGTAGAGATGTTGCATTAAAAAGAATGCAGAGTTTAGTGGGTAGTAGGAGAGAAAAAATTTCAAATATTTCTTTTGGAAAAAATGCAAATGTTGCAATTGCTGAAAGATATGATATGAATATTAATCCTAATGAGGTTTCTAAAGTAATCAGGGATTTCATAACTAAAAAATCAAAAATAGATGGAAAAAATATAAAAATACATATAAGCAAAGATGAAAATGGATATACTATAGTAACAAATATCTTTTTTAGATGAGGTGGAAATATGTTGAAAGAATTTAATATTTCAACTTCCAGCAGAAATGAATTTATTGAAATTACTCACCTAATAAAAAATTATATTAAAGAAAAAAAAATAGATGAAGGAATCGTTATTGTTTATACCCCTCATACAACCGCAGGAATTACTATTAACGAAAATGCTGACCCCTCTGTTAAAATGGATATAAAAACGTTTTTAAACAAATTAATACCTAATGAATCTTATTTTACTCATATTGAAGGAAATTCGGATTCTCACATTAAATCATCTTTAATAGGACCATCTTTAACCTTAATAATAAAAAATAATGATTTGTTATTAGGAACATGGCAAGGCGTTTATTTTTGTGAATTCGATGGCCCTAGAAGAAGAAAATTTTATTTAAAGATAATTAAAGGATAAGCGGGATTCTCCCGCATTTTTTTTATTGAATTTATAAATAAATGGTGTATAATTAAATCAGGGGGATTTTATGATTAAATTAAAATTTTCAAACGAAGATATTATACAAGAAGAAAATGATTTTCCTATAGGACTTATTGTATTAAAAAAAGGCGATTTGCTTTGTGAATCTGATTTTTGTAATTACAAAAAAATTTTTATAAATAAAGGTATTTTTTCAGAAGAATTTCTATTTAGAAAAAAATCATGTGAACTATTGAAAAATATTAGAAATAGTGAAATTATCCTTTTTGACGATGTAAATGAAGCTGATGATTTTTTGTCAAAAAATCCAAGTTTATTAAAATTAGCAATAGAAAAAAGAATAAATATGCTTATTAATATGAATGAAAAATTATCTTATAATTATGTTCCGAATGATGATTTATTATCATTAACTTTAGAAAAATCAAAAAAGTTTTTTAAAAATATTTATCGATATAACTGGTATCATTTTAATGATAGTTTTATCCAAAAATATATTTCAGCTAGAGAATTAATTATAGAAGAAAAATACGAAGATGCTTTAAATATTTTAAATAAAATTCCCCTAAACGAAATAAAAGATGAATTTTTTAAAGCTGAACTTGATATTTGGAAAATTTATTGTATTTTTTATTTAAAAGAGGTCAAAGCTCATAACTTATTTAATAAATTAAAATATAAATACGATTTTCTTGATTTATTAATTTCATTTAAAATTCTATATAATATCATTAATAATAAGAAATTAGATAATATATATAACTCTTATCTTAAAAAAGGGTACCTTATTCCCTCTCAAACTGTTTTATTTCATGAAGGAGAAGAAGGAAATTGGGCATTTTTAATTTTAAATGGAAGTATTTTTGTTTCTAAATTTCTTAATGAAAGAACAGAAATATTATTGAATATTTTGACTGAAGGTGAGGTCGTTGGGGAAATTGCTATTATAAAAGATATAAAAAGAACTGCTACTGTTTTTTCAAAAACTCCTACTCAAATAATCTTAATAAATTCGAAGAATCTTGAAAATCTTATTAATGAAAGTTATTTGTTGGGAAAAAATATATTAAAATCTCTTATTTATAGAGTAGATTTCCAAAAAGCTTTAATTAATAAAAAAACATTGAAAGATAAAACAAATTTTTTAATTAATAAATATACTATAGAACGTTTAAATACATTACACTTAACACCCATTCAATTTATAAATCTTTTCGGAACTAAAGAAAATGTAAATGATTTTTTGTTAGAAATTAATTCTGAAAAAATTGCTACTTTAAGGCCTGATGGTACTTTATATTTTAAAACTTAGGATGTGATTATATGAAAGAATTTTTATATGCTCCAGGAAAAATACTCATTAATGAAGGAGATAAAGTAAAAGAATTATTAATTTTAAAAGAAGGAAATGTTGAAACATTTTCCAGTTTTTGTCAATATAGTTCATTAGAAAAAAATGGAATATTTGGCTCAGAAATTCTAATTCCAGAAACAACTTCTTTTGAAACTATCAAAGTTATTGAAAATAGTAGAATTATTTCTATTGAAAAGGAATTGGTTGAAAAATTCTTACTATCAAATTCTAATTTAATTGTTCATCTTATAAAAAAATATATTTTAAAATTGATTTCCCTAAATAATAAAATATATTTTAATTCAAATAATAAAGAAATTTCTGAAAAAAAAGAAAATTTAAAGGATCAATTACTCAATAAAGCTGAATTATCAAAAAAATATATGAAAATAAACAGACGAAAGCTTTTTTACCATATAACTGATGATCAGATTCAATTATACTTTAAAGGAAGACATTTGTTTAACAAAGGAAAAATAAAAGAAGCTTTAAATATATTTAAAAAAATTCATTACTTTAATTTTGATATTTATTTTCAAGCTGAAATAGAAATCTGGAAGTATTTATCCATGATTTTAATTTCACCAGATAAAAAATATTATTTGGAAAAAACATTAAAAGAGAAATATCCTTTTATAAACGAGCTTTTTTCTTTTATGATTTTTGAAAGTATTATTACAAACAAACCATTACCAAAACCTATTGTCACATATTTAAAAAGTGGATATTTGATACCCTCAAATACTGTTTTATTTTATGAAGGTGAAGAGGGAGATTGGGCTTTTTTGATTTTAAAAGGTAATGTTAGAGTTTCACTATTTGATAATTCAGGTGAAAAATTATTAGCAATTCTATCAAATGAAGAAATTGTAGGAGAAATTGCTTCTCTAAAAGAAGTTCAAAGAACTGCTACTGTATTTACCTCAACTCTTTTACAAATAATAATAATAGAAAAGGATAATTTAGAAAATTTAATTAACAATGATCCAGCTTTTGGTTTAAAAATTGTCAAAAAACTAATAAAAAGATTAAATTTCGAGAAATTTTGGCACTCACCTCTATCTTTTGAAGAAAAATTAAAATTTATGATAAAAAAATATGGTAAAAATATATTGAATGATTCAAAATTGAAAATAAATGAAATAAAATATCTTTTTAGATTACCAAACAAGAAAGATAATGAATTAATAGATTACTTATATAAAAATAATATTGCCACCATGAGAGCTGATGGGACATTAAAGTTTATGTAGGAGGTAGAAATGAAAGTATTATTATTTTCTGAAGGAAAAAATCTTTTTAAAAAATCTGGTGTTGGAAAAGCTTTAGAACATCAAAAAAAAGCTTTGGAATTGGCTGAGGTTAATTATACTTTAAATCCAAAAGATGATTTCGATATTATACATATTAATACAATTGGATTTTTAAGTGAAAAACTACTAAAAAAATCAAAGAAATTAGGTAAAAAAGTAATAGTTCATACACATACAACTTATGAAGATTTTAAAAATAGCTTTACCTTTAGTAACTATCTTGCTCCTTTTATAAAAAAAAGGGTAATAACAATGTATTCCCATGCTGATATATTAATTTCACCATCAGAATACACAAAAAATTTAATTTTATCTTATGGAATTAAAAAGGATATAAAAGTGGTTTCTAATGGAGTTGATACAAACAAATTTAAATGCGACAATTATTCAAAAAAAATTTTTAGAAATTATTTTAATATCAAAAGGCCTTTGATATTATCTGTAGGACTACCTTTTGAAAGGAAGGGCATTCTGGATTTTTATAAATTAGCTAGAAAATTGCCTATCTATGATTTTGTTTGGTTAGGTGCAAAATTAAATATTATTCCTAAAAAAATTAAAAAAATTTTAAAAAATAAATTACCAAATTTAAAATTCCCCGGATATGTTTCAGACGAATTATTAATTTCCGCATTTTGTGAAGCTAATGTTTTTTTATTTCCAAGTTATGAAGAAAACGAAGGTATTGTAGTTTTAGAAGCTCTATCTTCAAAGACACCTTTAATATTAAGAGATATCCCAGTATATGATAAATGGTTAATTCATAAAAAACATTGTTTAAAATCTAACGGGATAGAAGATTTCATTAAAAATATTGATTCAATAATAAATAATAAAATTGATGTTGAAAAAATGGTTAATAATGGTAAAAAAATTGCTGAGGAACGTGATTTAAAAAATATTGGACTTAGATTAAAAAATATATACGGTGAGATTTATGAAAGAAAAGTATAAAAATGTTATTGGTATTATATCTTCAATTATAATAGGTGTTTTTGTAATTTTATTTATACAAAAATTTTATAAAACAGATATTATAAAAGAAATATATAAAATTAAAATTTGGGATATTGTTATTGTATTCTTTATATATTTCCTTGGATACATACTAGATTCTATAAGATATATGATCATTATAAAACAATTCGGAAAGAAAATAAGTTTTTTTACTTTACTATACAATAATATAATGGGATTATTTTTCTCCTCAATAACACCTTTTGCAGCTGGAGGGCAACCTTATCAGATTTATCATTTAAATAAACACGGGCTAGACATTGAGCACTCAACTAATATTGTTGTCTCCCGTTTTATTACTGCTATGATATTAAATTTATCAATTGCTCTTTTTTCTTATAAAAAAGTGATTAATGTTTTGTATGGCACTACATTTGAATCAGCATTAATAAATTTAGGATTAATAATTTCTTCTGGCATAACTTTTTTAATTTTAAGTGTTTTTATAAATTCTAATTTAATAGTTAAATTTCTCAATTTGTTTAAATTAAAAAAAATTGAGAAATTGAAAAATAAATATATTGAATGGTCTAAAAAATTAAAAAATAGCATTAAATTTTTATGGAATGAAAAATTTCATATTATGATATTGGATATTTTATTAAATTTAATAGTTTTATCATTACAAGCATACTCACTTTTTTATTTATTTACAAAATATGCAAATCTAGCAATAAATTTAGACAATTTTTTTATTGTATTTGGAACAATGATGTTATTAAATATGGTTGTATATTATATTCCAACTCCAGGAGCGAGTGGTACAATAGAAGCTTCATATCAACTAATATTTTCTTCCATATTAAAAATTCATAGTGGAGTATTATTATCTATTATTGGGTGGAGATTTTCAACTTATTATTTGCAAATTTTTTTAGGAATTGTATTCAGAACTTATGTAAAATTTTTTCGTAAGGAGAGTGAATAGTGAAAAATTTAATTGCCACAGCCTGTAATGAAAAATATGAAATTTTTTTATTACATAGTTGGTTTAAATCTTTAAGAGAAAATGTTAATTTGGATAAAACTGATATTGTTATATTTGATTTTGGATTGTCCCCTGAAGTTAAAAAAAAATTAACTAAAGAAAATGTTATTATAATTCAATCAAAAACAAAAGGTAAAATTGTAAATTCAAGATTTGTCGAACTATTAAAATTTTTAAAAGATAGACCTGAATACAAATCAATTTTAAATTGTGATTCTGGAGATATTATTTTTTTTGACGATATTTCCTTCTTATTTAATAAAAGTAGTGATTTTTTGGCAGTTTGTGAAGATATAAATCCCCCTATGCATATTATGATGAATAATAACAATATTTCTAATGAATTAAAAAATGAAATTTATAAAATTTTAAAAGGAAAAAAAATGATAAATGCTGGGTTTCTAATAGGTCCTCGAGATAAGTATATAGAATTACTAGAATTTATTATTTCTAACATTAATGATTTTAATGTGTGGGGATTGGATCAATTATTAATAAATTACTATCTTTATAAATACGGATTTAAAGAATTAGATTTTATTTATAATTTTATTCCCACAACTCACATTAATAATTTTTATTGTAAAAATGGCGTATTTTATACTAAAAATGGAAATAAAATTCCTGTTGTGCATAATGCTGGTGGAAAAAAATTCTTTAGACCAATAAAAAAATTCGAATATGGACAAAATAAAATAAAAATTAATAATTCGGTTATATGGTTGTTAAGAATATTATATAAACTTTCAAAATAATATAAAAAAGTATTTTATAGTAAAAAATTAATATTTATGATAATATTTTAAAGAGGTGAAATAATGAATATAGGTATTTTTTCTGATGTTTATTTTCCTCAAAAGAATGGAGTTTCAACCGCTGTTAAATTATATAAAGAAGAAATGGAAAAATTAGGGCATAATGTATACTTATTTGTCCCAAAATATTCCAATAATTATAAAAGAAATGAAAAAAATGTGTTTGAATTTCCAGCAATAAAGTTTTTGTTTGAAAAAGAACAAAGAATTGCTTTACCTATTTCAACAGATATTTTTAAGATAAAAGATTTAAATCTTGATATAATCCATTCTCAAGATCCATTTTCAATGGGAATATTCGCAGAGTTTATGGCTAAATTATTAAAAACAAAACATATTGGTACTCATCATACAATGTATGAATACTATAGAAATTACCTACCATTAATTATTAGACCAACACTTAAACAAACTCAAAGAATGATAAGAAATTGGTGTTTGAAATTAGATAAAGTAATATCTCCCACAACAAATATTAAAGAGCTTTTAGTTAGCTATGGTGTTCCTGATGATCATGTTGTAGTTATTCCGACTGGAATTGATATTAATAAATTTAATGAAGAAGTCATATGGAATCTTAGAGATGAATATAATATTTTACCTGAAGAAAAAATATTGCTATTTGTAGGGAGATTAGGACCAGAAAAAAATATAGATTTTTTAATAAAAGTATTTCATAAAATATTCCACGAAGAAAGAAATGTTAAATTTGTTATTGTTGGCGATGGTGTAGAAAAAAATAAATTAGAAGAATTAGTTATTGAATTAGATTTACATGAAAATGTAATATTTACAGGCGGGCAACCACGCGAAAAAGTTTTGGATGCATATAAACAGGCAGATTTATTTATTTTTGCATCGTATACAGAAACGCAAGGCTTAGTAGTTTTAGAATCTATGGCTGCAGGTACTCCAGTTGTTGCTTTAGGTAAAATGGGAGTATACGACCTTTTAAATCACGAAAATGCAGGTGGAATAATGATTAAAGAATTAAATGAAGATGATTTTGTTCATGAGATATTAAAGGTTTTGCGAGATAAAGATTTATACAAAATTTTATCTGAAAATGGAATAAGATTTGTTAAAGAAAATTATTCTATAGAAATTTCAGTAAAAAAAATTATAGAAGTATACAATAGTGTATTAAATGTTGACAAAAAATAAGATTTATGATAAAATTTTTTAGGTAACGTGGGTGCTTAGCTCAGTGGGAGAGCGCTTCCTTGACGCGGAAGAGGTCGCAGGTTCAATCCCTGCAGCACCCACCATTTTTTTATAAGGGGAGAAAACATGGATGTCTTATTTTTTTCTATTTTATTTTCAATGACATTTCAATTGTTGGGAAAATATTTAAACCTTTATAAAACATTTATAAGCAAAAAAAATATTCAAAATCTTTCTAATATGAATTTGAAAATTTCTATTATAATCCCAACTTATAATGAAGAAAAAGTTATTAGAAGAAGTATAGAATATATTCAAAAAAACAAATATAAAAATTTTGAAATAATAGTTATAGACGATAATTCTACCGACAAAACTTTTGAAATATTAAAAGAACTGGAAATTGAATTTAAAAATTTGCGAGTTTTAAGAAAAAAAAGAATAAAGGGAAAACCACAATCAATCAATGAAGCTTTTGAGTATATTACAGGGGATATCGTTTTATTTTTAGACGCAGACACATTAATTGACGAAGATTTTTTAGAAGAACATATAAAATATTTTTATAATCCTAAAACAAATATGATATATGTTGACTTTGAAGCATATAATTACAAAGAAAATTTGATTTTTGATTATCAGGAAATATATTTTGAATTTAGTCGAAATATTTTATATTCAAATTTATTCTCAAAGGCTGTTTTTATGGGAAATGGTGTATTTATCAAAAAAAATATACTAAAAAAGGTTTTGCCTTTAGATACAGCAACTTTAGTGGATGACGTTCATTTGGCAATAAAATTAAATCAAATGAAAATCAATCAAATTTTTGTTATCTCTCCTAAAACTAAAATCCAATATGTATCAAATTTAAAAGATTTATTTTTTCAACACAAGAGATGGTATATAGGTGGTATTGAAGAGTTTCTTAAAGCATTAAAATATAGGGATTTTAATGTAGTTTTTATTAATTTTTTTCTTATCCTATTATTAATTTTTCCAATCTTATCGTTTTTAATTCTTTTTAAAAACTTAGCTCTTGGTATATTTCTATTAAAGAATTTTTTCAGTATTATGTGGGGGCTAAATCTTGGTTCAGCATTATTATTGACCAGAAAAATGAAAATTCCAAGATTTTTAATAAATATATTTATCACAACACCGTTTATGTTATTCTTTGAATACATTGTATTATTAAATGCTTACTTATCTTTAAACAAAAAAGAAAAAATATGGTATAAAGTAAAAAGAGAAAAAATATAACGGCCTACATGGCCGTTATATTTATATTTTATATTCTTGATATTCTTCCCAAATTCGAAGATTTTACTATTCCAGCACCAATCAAAAATAAAATAATATAAATATATTCATCAATATTGTTTTTTAGATTAAACCATAAAGGCAATTTATTTACAAGTATAATCAATGCCACAGAAAAAGAGAAACCTTCTAATCCTCTTAAAATTATTCTTTTCATTAGAAATTTATAAAAATATGATTCCCTTGTATACCCAAAAGATAATATCATAGATCTAAATCTACTATCAAATTTATCTTTAGCAGTCATATAAGATCTTACATAAAATATTATCAATATAATAAATAATGAAAAATTTGAAATTTTTAAATATTCAACACTCATTATTTTTATAAATAAAATCATCACAACAAAATTATACAAATTCATCCATTCAAAAATTATTGGAAATTTTTTATTAGATATTATATAATGCTGTGCTATAAAAAAGGCTATAAAAGAGGCTATAAAACACTCAAATAATATCCGCAATATTTGGTACATTTAATCCTTCCTTTCTTTATCTACTTCCTCTTTAGTTGATTTTGCCTCAAATAATGTAGCAACTGAACCAAGAACACCGATAACATCATAAGGAATAAATAACTTTGAAGCTTTCCCATTTGCCATTTCTTTTAATGCTTCTAAATATTTTACTCTTAAAAGATCCGTTGTCGGTTTCCCATCATGAATTGCTTTAAATACATTTAAAATAGCATGAGCTTGACCTTCTGCTTCCACTTCATATTTATATTTTTGCGCTTCTGCTACTCTTTTAACAGATTCAGCTTGACCTTCTGCTTTTAAGATAGCAGATCTTTTATCCCCTTCTGCTCGTAAAATTGCTGCTTGCTTATATCCTTCTGCTTCTAAAATAGAAGCCCTTTTCATTCTTTCAGCTTTCATTTGCTTACTCATTGCATCCATAATATCATTTGGAGGATCAATTTTCTTAATTTCAACTCTAGTTACTTTTACACCCCATTTATCCGTAGCTTCATCTAAAACTTCTCTAAGTCGTGTATTAATCATTTCTCTAGAAGTTAATGTTTCATCCAATTCTAATTCACCAATAACATTTCTCAAATTAGTTTGGGCTAATTTTATTGCTGCTACTTCAAAATTATTAACATTATATATTACTCTAAATGCTTCTGTTACTTCATAATAAATTACAGCATCTACAGTAACAATAACATTATCTTTTGTAATAACTTCTTGCGGTGGTACATCAATAACTCTTTCTCTCATATCAACTTTAATTAATCTATCCAAAAAAGGTACAATAAACTGTAATCCTGGTTGAGCTTCTCTATGAAATTTACCTAATCTTTCAACTAAACCTTTTTCATACGGCCTAATAATTTTTAAACTCGTGGCAGCTAAAAATAATAAAAATATCGCCAAAATACCATATAAATACATTTTACCCCCTCCTTACAATTGTTTTTTTACTATAAGAAAATTCGATTCCCTTTTTAAAACAATTACTTTATCACCTTTATTTATTTTTTCATCAATTGAATATGCTCTCCATTCTTCACTAAAAACTTTAATAATTCCAGAGGTGTCTTTATCAAAATCATTTAATGCAATTCCTGTTTTTCCTATTAATTCATCTAAGTGAAAATTTTTTGAATTTTCAGGTTCAAACCATTTTTTTACTATTTTTCGTGAAAATAACCATAATATTGTGGATAAAATTATAAAAGTTGTAGAAGTAATAAATTTATTTGAAACAAACACACCTAATATAGATGTGATAAAGGAACTAATTCCAAACCAAAGGAAAAAGAATGTAGGAGTAATAATTTCAAGAATAATAAATATTATACCTAAAATAAGCCAAAATTGCCATTCCAACATCTAACCCCCCCTTTCACATTAAATAATAGAAACTTCCTCTGGATGAACAATATGGAATTCAATATCAGGATATTCATCTCTTAGTTCTTTAATTGTTTTTTTTATTAATTTGTTATATCTACTAGAAATATGATATAATATTACTCTTTTTGGTTTTATTATCGATAATAATTTTTTTATTTCATCTAAAGATGTATGATTTCTTAGTTTTCTATCTTTTTCTTTTATGAATGTGCACTCATGAATTAAAGTATCAGTATCTTCTATAATATCAGGAGAAATAGGTAAAGAATCTCCGCTTATTGTAATCAACTTTTTTGTATATTCCTCCAAAATATTTTCTTTTCCTTTTTCAGCTATCATCTTTTTTATTTCTTCACCAGATAGATTATTAAAAATAGCTTTCAATTTTCTTCTTCTTTCCAAAATTTGAAATCCTATAGATTTTTCGCCTGGGGTATGTCTTGTTTTGAAAATTTCTAAATATCTATTATTTTTTAAATTTATTATATCTCCATGCTCTACTTCATATATGGATAATTTAAATCTTAAGTGCCTATTCATTCTTTGTATAAAATTTAAATATTCCTCAATATTTTTCGAATTTTTAGGATAATAAATTTCAAGATTTTTTTCTCTACTCCCCATAGCATTATTACGAGTATTTATAAATCCCCATAATCCAGCTATATGATCAACATGAGAATGTGAAATAAATATCTTTTCTATGCTATATATTTTATTTCCTAAAACAGAACTGATTCCTTCTCCTACATCAAATAAAAGTCTATCAGGTTTATAATATATCCATGTTGTATATAATGCTTTTGATCTAATTATAAATTCCAAAACATTCACCATCCATTAGTCTAAAGGTTCTACTTTTAATTTTATCTCTCCTTTTACTCCTTCTGGCAATTTTAACTTTAATGTATATAGTCCTATTTCTTTTATATTGATTTTTTCTGCAATCCATCTTTTATCAAAATCTATATTTGTTGATTCTTTAATTAAATTCGATACATCATTTGAAGTTATAGCACCAAATAGTTTTCCATTAGCCCCTGTTTTTATTTTTATTTTATAAACTCTTTCCTGTAATTTCTTTAACAATTTTTCGTTTTTTTCTTTCCTTCTTTGTTTAACTTCTGTTTTAACCTCTTGTATTTTCTTAACATGTTTTATTTCGCCATCTTTAGCTTCAATAGCTAATCCTCTAGGAATCAAGTAATTTCTTCCATAACCATCTGAAACTTTAACTATTTCTCCCTTTTTACCAACTTTAGCAACATCTTTTAATAACATAACTTTCATTTTATCAACCTCCATTACTTTTATTTTTATTTAAGTATACCATATTTATTTTAAATTTAAGTTTTATATTTTTAAATAGAAAAAAGGAGGCTTAAGCCTCCTTTTGATTAGTCATTTATGAAAGGTAATAATGCCATTTGTCTTGCTCTTTTTATAGCTGTCTTAACCATTCTTTGATGCTTTGAACAATTACCATTTAATCTTTTTGGAATAATTTTACCTTTTTCATTTATAAAATCTTTTAATAAGTCTGTATTTTTATAATCTATATATTCAACTTTCATTGAGCATAATTTACATTTCTTTACTCTTCTTGGTCTTCTAAATGCCATTTAATTCACCTCCTAAAAATTTGGTGGGGTATCATCTTCCGGATTACCATCATCAATAGGAAAAAATTGCGGAAAATCATCATTAGTAAAATCATCCAGATCATCTGATATTTCATCAATATTCGGTTCAATAACTTCAATTTGAGAATTATTCTCAAAATTGTCAGTAATATAAGCATCTCTGCTTGCCTTTGATTCCATAAATTGTATACTTGATGCTGAAACCTCTGCTCTTTCTCTATAGTTATTATTTTGATCTCTCCAGGTATTTATTCTTAATGCTCCTTCGACAAGAATTAAAACACCTTTTTTTAAATAATTTTCAGCAAATTCAGCCTTTTTCCCAAAAACAACAATTCTAATAAAATCTGTTTTTTGACCATTAAAGTCATTATTCCAATTAGGCCTATCTACAGCTAATGTAAAATTAGCTACTTTATCTCCTGATGTTGTCATTCTAACTTCAGGATCACGAGTAAGCCTACCTACTAAAATAACCCTATTAAATGAGTAACTCATATTTTCATCCCTATCATTCTTCAGTATTTACAGGTTCTTCAACTATTACTTCTTGATTTTCCACAGCTTTTTTTTCTTTACTTTTTTCAGCTTTTTCTAAATCTTCTCTTCTAAATACTTGCCATCTAAAAGTGTTTTGACTATTAATTTTAAAAAGTTTGTCTAATTCATTTACATTCTCTGGAGAAGCTTTAAAAACACCCCAAGTATAATCACCTTCAGTATAACCTTGATGGGTTCTATAAGCTAATTTCTTAACGCCCCATCTTTCCCAATGTTGGATTTCACCACCAATTTTTTCTTCAATCCAACCCTTTACTTTTTCTGATTCATTGTTTCTAGCTTCCTCAGATAATTCTGGAGAAACAATAAACATAACCTCATAAATTCTTTCCTTCATACTACACCTCCTCGGACATTTTGGCCCTTTTAAGAGCGGGATTTTTTTCTTCAATATTATACCAAAAAATACATTTATATGGAAATTTTTAACACAATCTTATTCAAATTAATAAATATTTGAAACTAAAATTGCAACTTATATATTTTTATGCTATACTATTTTTAGGAGGTAATATAATGTATAATCTTGAAACACAAGTATTCGTATCTTTTGATTTAGAAACTACTGGGTTATCTCCCTATTTAGGAGATAGAATTATTGAAATTGCTGCTATTCCAATATTCAATGGAAAAATTAAAAGAAAATATGAATTTCATACATTAATAAACCCAAAAATCACCATTCCTGTTGAAGGTTCTCAGTTCCATAAATTAAACAATAAAGATATAGAAAATGCTCCAACCATAATTGAAATTTTTCCTAAATTTAAAGAATATATTTCTAACACGATATTAGTTTCTCATAACGCAAAAATGGACATGATGTTTTTAGATGTAGCCGCAAAAGAAAGTGGTATTTTACCTATTGAAAATTATTATATTGACACATTAGAAATCTCAAAAGTTCTATTAAATAAAGGTCCATATTCATTAGAATATCTTTCTAAAAAGTTTAATATTTACACAGGAAAGTCTCATAGAGCTCATGATGATGCTTTAATGACAGCTAAACTGTTTCTTATATTTATCAAAAGATTTGGCTTAAGAAGTTTGGGGGAATTTATAAAAAAATGGAGGGGATAGTATGGTAAAAAACTATGTTTTGGATACGAATGTCTTAATCCATGATCCTAAAGCTATTTTTAATTTTGAAGACAACAATGTAATTATTCCTTTTCCTGTATTAGAAGAAATTGATAATTTAAAAACCAGAGGTGAAAGAACAGGAGCTGCAGCACGTGAAGTTAATAGAATTTTAGACAATTTAAGAAAAAAAGGAAATTTAAGAAAAGGTATAAAATTAGAAAATGGCGGATTAATAAAAATTATGACAATTGAACGAGAAGATAATATAAAAATCCCACAATTTCTTGGAAAAAAAATGGATGATTATATATTAGCCTATGCTATTTATTTAAAGAAAAAAAACCATGTCCCTACCTATTTAGTTACTAAAGATCTTAATTTAAGAATAAAAGCTGAAGCAGCTGGTATAGATGCTCAAGATTATTTAACAGATAGAGTTGAATACGAAAATTATTTTCAGGGTTTTATAGAATTAAATGTCGATAAAAAACTTGTATCTAAAGAGAAAATAAATTTTAATTTATTAAATTTAGAAAAAAAGCCTGCTCCAAATACCTACTTCGATTTAAATGATGGTAACTATTATAGATATTCAGGAAAAGAAGACTCTTTGATAAAACTTGAGGTTTCTTATTTCACTGAAGTTTTCGGAATCAATCCTAGAAATAGAGAGCAAATTTTTGCTTTTGATGCCTTATTAAACGATGAGATACCTTTAGTAACATTAGTTGGAAGCGCTGGAACCGGTAAAACATTATTAGCTTTAGCTGTTGGATTATCAAAAGTATTAGATGAAAAAAAGTATAAAAAATTATTAGTATCAAAACCTGTTGTTCCAGTGGGTAAGGATATTGGTTATTTGCCTGGTTCCATACAAGAAAAAATGAAACCATGGCTACAACCAATTTATGATAATTTTGAATTTCTATTTCAAGGAAAAGGCAAAAAACCAGATGAATACTTGCAAAAAAAGGATATTTTAGAGATAGAGGTTTTATCATTTATTAGAGGAAGATCGATACCTGAACAGTATATGATAATTGATGAAGCTCAAAACCTAACTCCTCATGAAATAAAAACTATTATAACAAGAGTAGGAGAAAACACTAAAATTATTTTGACTGGAGATCCTTTTCAAATAGACAATCCTTATCTTGGTTTCTCGTCAAATGGATTAACTTATACTTCATCAAAACTTAAAAATTCTGAGTTATCTGCTCACGTATATTTATTGAAAGGTGAAAGATCTGAACTTGCTACAAAAGCTGCAGAACTATTGTAAAATCATTTTAAGAATTTTAAGGTAAAATATAGCAAACTATGAATGAAAGGATGATATAATGAATAATAAAATTTTAGAATATGATATATATTTAAAAGTAAAAAAGGAAGATATCCATCTAGTTACTTATTTATTAGAATCTGTAGATAATCTTATGAATGTTAGAAATGTAGTAGAAAATAATTTGATGAAAATAATTTGTCCGAAAGATACTTTAAAAGAATCTTTAATGTTAATTAATTCATTAAAAGATTTAACAGATTTGGAGGTTGTAAGGGTTGAACCCAATGACGGAAAAGTCTAAAAAAAATCCTTATAAATATGTTCCTATTCCTTATGAGCATCATCCATCTATTTTTGATATAGATTATATTAAATTAAAAAAGCTTGGTTTTACTACTATTTTATTTGATTATGATTTTACATTAGCTCCTTGGAAACAACAAATTGATAATAAAACATTAAACCTTTTTAATAAATTACATGGATTAGGTTTTAAATTAGCAGTGGTTTCTAATGGCCCTGAAAAAAGAATAAATAATGTTAAAGAAAAAACTTGTGGAAAGGTAAAAATTTTTTGGAAAATGAAAAAACCATTTTCAAAAAAATTAAAAAAAGTATTAGAAGATTTAAATTCAACTCCCAAAGAAACCGTTTTAATTGGCGACTTATTTTTTACAGATATTTTAGTTGGTAACAAAAATGGTTTATATACTATATTAGTTAATCCATACACTTACGAAATCGATGCTGCGTATAAAAAAGTTACTGCTTTTTTATCAAAATTAACTTATTTTATATTCTTCTATACATTAGGATGGCTATTTAGAGTAATGGATTTAGCAGTGCCAAACGAATTTGTAAATTCAGTTTTTGATATTAATTATGATAAATTAAAAGAAAAAAAATATGAATTATTAATATTTGATTTTGACAATACTTTGGCAACGTGGCGTTCAGAAGAAATTCCAAAAAACATCTTAAATTTATTTGAAAAATTATCAAAAGATTTTAAAATTTTTATAGCTTCTAATGGAAAAGAATATAGATTTGATAAAATTAAAAAACAAGTGAAAAAATACGGAATAAATGTTATGGGTTATTCATTAAAACCATTTCCTTATAAAATCAAAAAGAAAGTTAAAGAAATGAATGTTGATCCTTCTCATGTTGTTCTAATTGGCGATCAATTATTTACTGATATAATAGCAGGAAACAACTGTGGATTTTATACAATAAAAGTTAATCCATTATCAAACAAAGAAAGAGTTTTTACTAAAATTTTAAGGTTTTTTGAAAAACTAAGCATAAAAACGATGCGAGAAAAACCAAAATTTTAGGGGGGATATTGTGAAATTTGATAATGAAATTATATGCAATAAAACAAAAAGTGTGACTAAGTATTTATGGTTTAATACAAAAGAAAAAATAGAAATTATCCATTTAACCGATGTTGTCGAAGAATTTGTTAAAGAGTCTGGTATTTTGGATGGATATGTTCTTGTTTCAGCTATGCATTTGACCGCTTCTATATATATAAATGATTATGAACCAGGATTAATTGAAGATATAAAAGAATGGTTAGAAAAACTGGCTCCTCAAAATTATCCATATAAACATCATAGAACTGGGGAAGTAAATGGTCACGCTCATTTAAAAAATTTATTAATGCATCATCAAATCTTAGTACCTATAACAAATGGGAAATTAGATTTAGGCCCATGGCAAGAAATATTTTATGCTGAATTTGATGGGCAAAGACAAAAAAGAGTTATTTTGAAAGCCTTCGGCATTTCAAATAGTTAGTATCGGAGGGGGATTATGGAAAAAAACATAACATTTCCAAAAGGTTTTTTATGGGGGAGCACATTTTCTTCATATCAAATCGAAAAAATTAATAATAAAACCAATTGGGATGAATGGCAAAAAAAAGGGCATATTAAAGACGGTTCCACTTTAAATATATTGGATGATGTTAATATTAACCTTTTTAATGAAATTTTTAATTTATCCAAAGAAATAAATTTTAATTCTATATCTTTTTCTATAGAATGGGCTAAAATAATGCCTGAAATGAATTTTATTAATCATAAGAAATTAGAAAGCTATAAAAATTTCATTTTAAATTTAAAACGTCATAATATAGAGCCTATTATTATTTTAAATTACTTTACAGTCCCTTCTTGGTTTGAAAAAATTGGAGGTTTTAATAAAAAAGAAAATCTTATATTTTTCAGAGATTATATAAATATTGTATTAAGCTATTTAGGAAACATTGTTGACTATTATATAACTTTTTTTGAACCTGGAAAACTTGTAAAAAAAAGCTTTCAAGAGAAAACCTTTCCAAATGGATTTTCAAATATAGAAAACTTAAAAAACTTTATTGATAATTTGTATGTTCTTCATAAAGAAACATACATTTCTATAAAGAAAAATAATATTTTTTCCAAAGTATCTTTTACAAAAAATATTTTTTACGACTTATTTGATTATAAAAAAAATAACCTTTTAAAATATATAGATTTTATTTCAATTAGTTATGATGGTGAAAAAAATTATAATAATTCTAAACCCGTACAAAAAGATGATATCGGAAATATAATAAATCCAGATTCCATATATAAATACCTATTAAGTATTAAAAAGTTAGATAAACCTATTTTGATAATGGGTACTGGCATAGCAGATGAAAATGATATATATAGATCAACATTTTTAATAAAAACACTTACTTATATTTATAATGTTTTAAAAAGAGGTATTAAAGTTTATGGTTTTCATTATAGATCACTTTTTGATCTTTTTGAATGGGAATATGGTTTTTCTGCTAAATATGGTTTATATGAATTTGATTATGAAAACATTAAATTTCATATAAGATCAAGTGGAAAAATTTATTCTAATATAATAATTAATAATGGAATTCCTTCATATTTAGAAAAATATACACAATAATAAAAGCATCTGCGAAATTGCAGATGCTTTTATTATTTAATTATTCTGTAGCAGCTGGTTCGATAAAAGTTCTCGAGGCTAATTCTCTATCTAACATAAATAAAGCATTTGGATTATCTTTGATTAACTCTAATTTTGCAATAATTTCCTCATCATTTGCTTCTTCTTCAACTTGCTCATCTATATACCATTGTAAAAAGTTAAATGTTGCCCTATCATGTTCTTTCTCAGCTAAATCTACAAGATCATTAATGCATTTTGTAATATGCCTTTCATGTTCTAAGGTTTCACTGAAGACTTCTAAAGGTGAATCCCAATCATTTTTAGGTTCTTTAATTGCATATAATTTAACTTTTCCTCCTCTTTCTAGCAAATAATTGTACATTTTCATAGCATGAAATGTTTCTTCTTGATATTGAACATTCATCCAATTTGCAAATCCTTTTAAACCTTTTCTTTCAAAGTAGGCTGCCATGGATAAATATAAATAAGCAGAAAATAATTCCTCATTAATTTGTTTATTCAACGCCTCTTCCATAGTTTTTGATATCATAGTATCCCTCCTTGTAATATTTCTTATATTGTAATTATATCATTTTTTTTCTATAAAAACAAATAATTAATAGTTGACATTATAATTTTTTTATGGTATAATCGAGAAAAAAATTGTGAGGTTGATAGTATGAAAAAGATGAATTTAAAAAAGATGAATGATTTTATTTCAAATATAATATTGAGACATCGCTCAAGGTGTGGCTTCGTGCTGACACCTTGAGTTGTCGTATTAACTCAAGGAAAATCAGAGGCCACACCTTTTAAAGGTGTGGCTTTTTTTTTATATAAAAGATTAAAATTTAATTTATATATGGAGGTGTTATTTATGAAAAAGTTTATTGGTATTTTATTGATGGTTATTGTTGCATTTATTGGTTTTAGTGGAAAAATAGAGGAAATCCAAAAACGTGGTGTTTTATTAGTTGGACAAGATCCCGCATATGCTCCGTTTTATGGTGTAAATGATAAAGGCGAAAGGGTAGGTTATGAAATTGAATTAGCAAAAATGATGGCTGATGTCTTAGGGGTAAAAGTTAAATTCGTTATTACGAACTGGGATGGAATTATTCCTGCTTTATTAGCAAATAAATTTGACTTTGTTTTAGCAGGGATGACAATAACTCCAGAAAGAGCATTGAAAGTTAATTTCACTACATCTTATTACGAAACAGGCCAAACCGTTTTTTACAATAGCGAAAAATATCCTAATGGAATTACTTTAGAAGAATTAAAAAAAATGGGAAGTAATGTTAAAATTGCTGTTCAGTTAGGTACAACTGGTGAATTTACTGCAGAAAAATTATTTCCTAATGCTAAAATACTAACTTTTGAAACAGTAGATGCTGCTGCATATCAAATAATTACTAAAAAAGCGGATGTTCTTATTTTTGATGAATTATATTATGGCTCCATTTCTAAAAAATATCCTGCTATTAAAGTTTGGAATAAACTTCTGAACAAAGAAAAACTTGGAATTGCTGTAAAAAAAGAAAATTTAGATTTACTACTATGGTTAAACACATTTTTAGAATGCAAAAAAACAGATGGTACTTTAGAACAACTAAAACAAAAATGGATGATAGATTATAATTGGGGTGAATAAGTTGAAAAAAAAATATTTGCAAAAATCTATAGCTTATGTTGTATTAATATTTATCTTAGGTATTTTTTATTATGAAATGTCAAAAACGTATCCTTTTAATTGGCAGAAAGTTCCTTTCAAATATATGAACTTATATTTGAAAGGGTT
Source organism: Marinitoga arctica (assembly GCF_054657315.1). Lineage (NCBI taxonomy): Bacteria > Thermotogati > Thermotogota > Thermotogae > Petrotogales > Petrotogaceae > Marinitoga > Marinitoga arctica. The sequence continues at coordinate 82,949 of NZ_BAAHYY010000004.1, forward strand.
TTATATGACTTTAAAAATTTCTGTTTTTTCTGTTTTTTTTGCATTAATAATAGGTATTATTTTTGGTGTAATGAAAACATCTAAATACCAAATTTTAAAAGAATTTGCTAATACATATACAACTGTCTTCAGAAATATACCTCTATTAGTAATTATTCTTATTATATATTATGGTGTTGGATCTATGATTGAAATAAGTGCAATGATTGGAGCTATTGTATCTCTATCCTTATTTGAAGGAGCATATGTTTCAGAAATAATAAGAGGTGGCATCGAAGCAGTACCAAAAGGGCAAGTTGAAGCTGCAAAAACTATAGGATTAAATACTTTTTACTTATATACAGATATATTATTACCACAAGCTTTTAGAACAACATTACCCGCTTTAACTGGACAATTTATAAGTTTAGTAAAAGATAGTTCTCTTGCATCTGTTATAGCATTGCAAGAATTAACTATGATCGGGAGACAGATTGCCACCTCATCTTTTGCATCATTTGAATCTTATATAACTGTAGCTATATTTTATTTTACAATTACATCACTTCTTCAATTATTAGGAAAATATTTTGAAAGGAGGTTTTCAATAATATGATTGAAATAAAAAGCTTAGAAAAAAGTTTTGGTAAATTAGAGGTATTAAAAGGGGTAAATTTAAAAGTTTCAAAAGGTGAAGTTTTAGTAATTATGGGACCATCAGGTTCAGGTAAATCCACATTGTTAAGATGCATTGCCGGATTAGAAAACTATGAAAAAGGAATCATAATTTTAGAAGAAAAAAATATATTGGATTATACAAGAAAAACTTTGGTTCAAAAAATTGGTTTTGTTTTTCAACAGCATAATCTTTTTCCTCATTTAAATATAATAGATAATATTTCATTAGGATTAATTAGGACAAAAAAAATGAAAAAAAATGAAGCTTATGAAAAAGCTTTAGACGTATTAAACAAGGTTCATTTAAAGGATAAAGCTTATAATTATCCATCCCAACTATCCGGCGGTCAACAACAAAGAGCTGGTATTGCAAGAGCCTTAGCTATGGATCCTGAAATATTATTATTTGATGAACCAACGTCTGCTCTTGATCCGAGCTTAGTCTATGAAGTAAAAGAAACAATGGTTGAATTATCGAAAATAGGGAAAACTATGATAGTCGTAACTCATGAAGTTGATTTTGCAAAAAAAGCAGGAGATAGAATTATATTTATGAAAGATGGGAAAATACTTGAGAATATGGATCCAGAAGTTTTTTTTAAAACTGAATTAAAATATGAAATAGCATAGAAAGGTGGTTTTTTTATGATAAATATAATTAAATACTACTCATTTTTTAAAAATACAAATTCATTACATCATCATTTAAAGTGTGGCCATAAGCTGACACTTTGAGTTGCCATATTAACTCAAATGCAATCAGATAATGGCCACATCTTAAAAGATGTGGCTTTTTTTATATAAAAACAAATTAATTATGGAGGTGTTGTATTATGAAAAGATTTTTTGGTATTTTATTAGTTATTATTTTAGTACTTGTGAGTTTTGGTGGAAAAATAGAAGATATTCAAAAACGAGGTGTTTTGTTGGTAGGTCAGGATCCAGCATATGCTCCTTTTTATGGAATAAATACAAATGGGGAACGTATAGGTCATGATATAGCTTTTGCGAAAATCTTAGCTGATTTTTTAGGGGTAAAAGTTAAATTCGTTATCACAAATTGGGATGGAATTATCCCCGCTTTAATGACAAACAAATTTGACATCATTTTAGCTGCAATGACAATAACTCCAGAAAGAGCTTTAAAAGTTAATTTTACTATACCATATTATCAAACTGGTCAAGCATTAATATATAATTCAGAAAAATACCCTAATGGTCTTTCTATTAAAAAAGTTATTGAAATGGGGAAAAAAGCTACAATTGCTGTTCAATTAGGATCTACTGGAGAAATCGCTGCAAGAAAATTTTTCCCTAAAGCAAAAATATTAACATTTGAAACTGTAGATGCTGCAGCATATCAAATAATCACTAAAAAAGCGGATGCAATTATATTTGATGATTTGTATTTTGGTAGTTTATCAAAAAAATATCCCTCAATTAAAATGGAAAACGAACTTCTAACAAAAGAAAATCTAGGAATTGCAGTTAAAAAAGAAGATATAGATTTGCTTCTATGGTTAAACACTGTTATAGAAACCTTAAAAACAGACGGCACTTTAGAACAGTTAAAACAACAATGGATAATAAACTATAATTGGAATAATGATTAAAATAAATTTAAATAAATGTTACTGAAATATTTTTGTAAAAAAATACTTGACATTTAATAATAAATATGTTAAAATCCAATAAATGTTATTAAAAAAGATTAGAGCAAATTGGAGGTCATTATAATGAATAATTTCAATAAATATCAATATAATTTAACAAATAATAATCAACCCGAACCCAAGGTGTGGCCTTTTAACACCCTAAGTTCGGTGTATATTTCTATTTAAACTTATGGGAATTAAAGGCCACACTATATAGTGTGGCCTTTTTTATATGCAGGAGGTGGAAAAATGGATTTAAGACTTGATGTAAAACATGGTTTAGAAGGTGTTGCTGTTGCTATAAGTTCAATTTCTTTTATCGATGGCGAAAAGGGTAAATTAGTTTATAGAGGATTTGAAATAGAAGATTTAGTTGAAAATTCTAATTTCGAAGAAACCGCATATTTAATCTGGTTTGGTTCTTTGCCAAACGGTAACGAAATTGATTTTTTAGTTTCAATGTTATCAAAAAAACGTGACTTGCCAAATGAAATCATTGAAATGATGAAATTATTTCCTAAAAACTCCCATCCTATGGACGTTTTAAGAAGTGTTGTCTCATTATTAGGCATATATTCAAAAAAAGATTATTCCACGTTAGAAAATGCTATTAATTTAACAGCAAAAATCCCAACGATAATTGCATATTGGTATAGAATAAAAAACAATCTTAATATTATACATCCAAATGAAAATTTAAATCATTCTGATAATTTTTTATATATGATGTTTGGAGAAATTCCTAAAAATTCTAAATTGTTTGAAAAAGCTTTAATTTTACATATGGAACAAGGGATGAACGCTTCAACTTTTGCGTCCACTGTTACAACTTCTACATTATCTGATATATATTCTATCATAACAACTGCTATAGGAACCTTAAAAGGACCGCTGCATGGAGGTGCCAATGAGAAAGTTTTAAATATGTTCAAAGAAATTAAAACTGTTGAAAATGTTGAACCTTACATATATAAACTGTTATCTAACAAAGAAAAAATTATGGGATTTGGTCACAGAATATATAAAACTTATGATCCAAGAGCAAAAATATTAAAACATTGGATAAAAGAATTATTTATTAAGGAAAATGTTGAATATTTTGAAATAGCTTTAAAAGTTGAAGAAATTGTAATAAAAGAATTTAAAGATAAAAAAATTTTTCCAAATGTAGATTTTTATTCTGGTATTTTATACAATTATTTTAACATACCTCCAGAGTTTTTTACTACTTTATTTGCAATGGCTAGGATAGTAGGTTGGACATCTCACGCGATGGAATATAGAAAAAATAACAGAATATTCAGACCAAGATCTATATATAACGGTCCAAAGAATTTAAAATATAAAGAAATGAAGGGAGTTGAAGAAAATGGGAAAAACTTTAGCTGAAAAAATTTTAAGTCATCATGTTGGAAGAGATGTTGTTCCTGGTGAAATAATTGTTGCAGATGTTGATTTGGCTTTTGTTCAAGATGGAACTGGACCTTTAACTGTTGATCAATTTAATTATTTAAATTTTGAAGATATAAAAATTAAATCCTTTGTTTTTATAGATCATGCTTCTCCCAGTCCAAGAAAAGAATTATCAAATTCTCAAACTAAATTACGAAATTTTTGCAAGAAAACTTCCGCTAATATATATGATATTGGAGAAGGAATTTCTCATCAAATTGTAGCTGAAAAACATGCCAAACCAGGTGACATAGTGGTAGGTGCTGACTCTCATTCATGTACCGCAGGTGCTTTAGGTGCTTTTGCAACAGGAATGGGCTCTACTGATATTGCTTTAGCATATGGATTAGGAAAGGTTTGGCTAAAAGTTCCAGAAACATTTAAAATTATTCTAAAAGGCTGTTTACCTTTTGGAGTATATGCTAAAGATGTTATTTTGTATTTAATAGGGTTAATCGGAGCAGACGGTGCAACATATAAAGCATTAGAATTTTCTGGTGAGGGTGTTAAAAATCTATCAATGGAATCAAGACTAACAATTTCTAATATGGCAGTTGAGGCCGGAGCTAAAGTAGGATTATTCCCAACAGATGAAATCACAAAAGAGTATTTAAAATTGCAAGGAAGAGAAAGAGATTTTAAGGAAATGATACCTGATGAAAACGCTAAATATGAAAAAATCATTGAAATAGACATGTCAAAAATTGAGCCCCAAGTAGCATTTCCTCATACAGTAGATAACACAAAACCCATCAAGGAAGCCAGGGGAATAAAAGTTGATCAGATTTATATCGGAACATGTACAAATGGAAGAATCGAGGATTTAAGAATTGTTGCAAATATATTAAAAAATAAGAAAAAAGCAAAGGATGTTAGATTAATCATAGCGCCAGCTTCAAAAGATATTTATTTAAAAGCTTTAAAAGAAGGACTAATTAATATATTCATTGAATCAGGTGCTACTATTCTCCCGCCAGGATGCGGCCCTTGTGTTGGGGTACATGCGGGTGTACCTGCAGATGGTGAAAAAGTATTATCTACTCAAAATAGAAATTTTCATGGTAGGGCTGGAAACCCAAATTCAGAAATATATTTATCATCACCAGCAGTAGCTGCAGCAACAGCTATTACAGGTTACATCACAGATCCAAGGGAGGTGTTGAAATGATACTAAAAGGAAAAGTTTGGAAATTCGGGGATAATATTTCAACTGACCATATAGCACCTGGAAGATATTTCCATTTGCGTTCCAACCTCAAAGAATTAGCCAAACATGTCTTAGAAGATGCTAGAATAGATTTTTCCAAAAAAGTCAAAAATGGAGATATAATCGTTGGTGGTCAAAATTTCGGATTAGGATCTTCACGAGAACATGCACCAAGAATTATAAAAGTCGCTGGTGTCTCTTGTGTTATAGCAAAATCATTTGCCAGAATTTTTTATAGAAATTCAATAAATATAGGATTACCTGTAATTGAATTGAAAGAAGTTGATGAAATTAATGAGGGTGACATTCTTAAAATAGACACAGAAAAAGGTAGTATTTATAATATAACTCAAGAAAAAGAATATAGCTTTATTCCATTTCCAAAATTTGTAAATTCAATATTAGAAATAAATGGTATTGATGAATATATAAAAAAATATGGTGATTATGGAGTGTGAAAATATGAATATTGGAATTATAGGTATTGGCAATATTGGAAGCATGTTATTAGAAACATTAAATAATGGGGAATACACTTTTAATATTATAAATAGAACAAGATTAAAACTTAAAAAATATGAAAAATATAAAAATATAAATATTTGCAAATCAATTAAAGATGTATACAAAAATTCTAAATACATATTTGTTGCAGTAAAACCACAACATATAAATGAAGTTTTTAATGAAATATCAAAAATCGAAGAAAAAGATAATTACATAATAAGTACTGCAGCTGGAAAAGAATTAAAAGAAATTTCAGAAAAAACTAAAAAAAATAATGTAATAAGAATAATGCCTACAGTAATATCAAAAATAGGAAAAGGTGTAACAGCAATAACTTTTAACAATACAATAGAAAGAGAAATCAAAAAAGAACTCATAGAATTAATGAAACCTTTGGGAAAAATTTTAGAATTAGAAGAAGAAAAATTTGATGCTTTTACTATTTTAAATAGTAGCGGTCCAGCTTTTGTCGCTTTTATTCTTGAAAGCTTTATAGAAGGAGCTATAAATATTGGATTACATGCAGAAACTGCTAAAGATATAGTTTTAAAAACATTTGAAGGATCTATTAAATTCTTAGAAAAAGAAGAAATTGAACTATCAGAATTAAAATATAGAGTTTCTTCTCCTGGCGGGGTAACAATAAAAGGATTATACGAGCTTGAACAAAAGGGAGTAAAAGGAGCTATTATGAAATCAATATATGAATCATATTTAAAAAACAAACACTTATGAGAGAGGGGATAATATGAATGAATTAATTAATAAAGCAAAAAATTTAAAAGATGCTTCTGAAATTCTAAAAAAAATGACCGCATCACAAAAAAACAAAGCAATTACGGAAATTGCTAAGGAAATTGAAAAAAGTAAGGAATATATTCTTAAAGAAAATCAAAAAGACGTTTTATTAGCTGAAAAAAAAGGGTTAAAAAAATCTTTAATTGATAGATTGGAATTAAACGAAAAAAGAATTAAAGGAATGATTGATGCATGTAATACAGTTATAAACCTTAAAGATCCTGTAGGTGAAATATATGATTCATTCTTAAGGGAAGATGGTTTAAGAATTAGTAAGGTAAGAGTTCCATTAGGAGTTATAGGCATTATATACGAATCAAGACCTAATGTAACACTAGAAGCAACTATATTATCTTTAAAATCTGGAAATACCGTATTATTAAGAGGTGGATCTGATGCCATAAATTCTAATAAAGCAATAGTAAATGCTATAAAAAAAGGGTTAAAAAAATCTAATATTCCAGAAAATGCAATAGAAATAATAGAAGATACTAATAGAGACATTGTGAATGATATGCTTAAATTAAATGAATATTTAGATTTAATTATTCCTAGAGGAGGAAAAAGTTTAATAAATTTCGTTGTAAAAAATGCTACAGTTCCCGTTTTGGAAACAGGTGTTGGAATTTGTCATATTTTCGTGGATGAATCTGCTAATATAAAAAAATCTATAGACATAATAGATAACGCTAAAACACAACGACCTGGCACATGTAATACTGTTGAAACTGTTTTAATCCATAAAAATATTGCTAAAAAAATATTGCCAGATTTAAAGAAAAGATTAGAGGAAAAAAATGTAGAAATTAGAGGTTGTGATGAAACATTAAAAATAGTAAACGTTAATAAAGCGATTGAAGAAGATTGGGCAACAGAATATCTTGATTTAATTTTATCAATAAAAATAGTAAATAGCTTAGATGAAGCTATAAAACATATTAAAAAATATTCAACAGGACATTCAGAATCCATATTAACAGAAAATTACTTTAACGCTATGAAATTTACAAGCGAGATAGATTCAGCTGCTGTATATATTAATGCATCAACAAGATTTACAGATGGTGGAGAATTTGGATTGGGTGCAGAAATGGGAATAAGTACACAAAAAATGCATGCAAGAGGTCCTGTCGGACTAAAAGAATTAACAACATATAAATATTTAATTTTTGGAAATTATAATGTGAGGGAATAATATGGAAAAAATTGTTATAAAAATAGGAAGCAATCTTCTCATTAAAAATAATGAGATTAATAAAAGATTTATAATAAACTTAAGTTCTATAATATCATCTTTAATAGATGACGGGAAAAGGGTTGTAATAGTATCTTCTGGAGCAAATGCTGCAGGATTAAAATACTTAAATTTGCATCCCTTAAAAAGCTTATCGCAAAAACAAGCATTATGTGCTGTTGGCCAGGTTCAATTAATGAAGATATATGAACAGGCTTTTGATTTTTATAATAAAAAGATCGCTCAAATTTTATTAACAAGAGATGATTTTTCCAATAGATATAGATTTTTAAATCTTAAAAATACACTTATTGGGTTAAATCAATTAAATATTATCCCTATAATAAATGAAAATGATACTATATCAATTGAAGAAATTAAATTTGGTGATAATGACATGCTTTCTGCATATTTCTCAGTTGGATGGGGAGCAGATGGATTAATAATATTAACCTCAGTTGATGGAATTTATGACGAAAATGAAAAAATAATAAAAGAATATAACGATTCAATAAATTTATTAAAGCTTAAAAAAACATCCTTTGGAACTGGCGGAATAGACTCTAAAATATCAGCAGGAAAAATAGCATCCGATGCTGGAGTTAAAACATGCATTTGTAATGGAAATTATTTATACAATATAAATATGTTTATAAATGGCAACAATCCAGGAACAATATTTATGCCAAACAAAAAAATGAAAAATAAAAAAGCTTGGATAGCATATTTATCAAAGAGCAAAGGAAAAATATATATAAATAAGGGAGCAAAAGAGGCAATATTAAAAAGAAAAAGTTTATTACCAGTTGGAATTGAAAAAACTGAAGGGAACTTTATAAAAGGCGATCCTGTAAATATTTATTATAAAAATAAATTAATAGCTAAAGGTTTAGCTAATTTCACAAGAGATGAAATTGATATGATTAAAGGAAAAAAAAGTAAAGAAATATTAAAGGAATTCGATTATGAAGAATTTATTCATACAGATAACATTGTTATTATGAACTGAACTATAAGAGAGGTGAAATTATGGAGGAAAAAATAATTTTATATATAGAAGGAGATGGGATAGGACCTTATATAATGAATGCAGCTATGAAAGTATGGAATAAAGCTATAGATTATGTATATGCTGGGGAAAAAAGAATTATATGGAAAGAAATTTATGCTGGAAAAAAGGCTTTAAAAAAATATGGCACACTTTTACCAGAAGAAACAATAAAATCATTAAAGGAATATAAAATTGGAATAAAAGGTCCTCTTGAAACTCCTGTGGGAAGTGGTTATAGAAGCTTAAATGTTGCTATGAGACAAACCCTAGACCTTTATGCATGTATAAGGCCTGTCAAATATATTAATGGAATAGATGCACCTGTGAAAAAACCAGAAGATGTTGATATTATAATATTTAGAGAAAATACAGAAGATGTTTATGCTGGTATTGAATGGGAAGAAAACTCAAAAGAAAGCAAGGAAATAATTAATTTTTTAAAAGAGCATTTTGGAATAAAATTAAATAAATCTGCAATAGGTATAAAACCCATTAGTGAGTTTAAAACCAAAAGATTAATGAAAAAAACGATTAAATACGCCATTGAAAATAACAGGAAAAAAATAACTATTGTTCACAAAGGAAATATAATGAAATACACAGAAGGAGCATTTAGGAAGTGGTGTTACGATGTAGCAGAAGAATATAAAAAAGAATTAAACGATAATTCTATAATAGTTAATGATATAATTGCAGATAATATGTTTCAACAATTATTGTTAAATCCTAAAGATTATGATGTCTTAATAACCCCTAATCTAAATGGAGATTATTTATCTGATGCTGCAGCAGCACAGATTGGAGGGATAGGAATAGTTCCCGGAGCAAATATCGGTGATGAAATTGCTTTGTTTGAACCAACACATGGAATTGCTCCTGGAATTAAAAATCCAGAAATGGCTAACCCTACTTCTCTTATATTATCAGGTGTAATGATGCTAGAATATATCGGTTTTTCAGATGCTGCAGAATTAATAAAAAAATCTCTTGAAAATACAATTTTAGAAGGATATGGAACACAAGATATTACAAAAAAAACAGAAAAAATACTTTCAACAAAAGAATTTGCTAATAAAATTATTAATAATTTTTAAAAATTATGGCGCCTTAATAAAGGCGCCATAATTACATAATTAATTGAATAAATTTAACTTTGTAATAATTATAAAAATATGATATAATTTATACAAATAAAAAACGGGGGTGATTTAGTGAAAAAATCCTTTTTTTTAAAGCAACCCATGATGCGTCGGGTATTATATGCTTTATCTCCTATTTATCTATTTGCTTTATATTTTTATGGAGTTAGGTTAATTACTCTAAGCATTGTAGTTTTTTTAGGTGGTATTTTAACAGAATATATCATGGAAAAACGAGTTAATAAAAATGTATCTGAAGCAGTTCTAGTTACTTCCATGTTATTTGTATTATCTTTACCGCCATTAACGCCATGGTGGATAGCATTAATTGGTATTATTTTTGGTGTTTTATTTGGAAAAGAAGTTTTTGGTGGATTTGGTAGAAATCCATTTAATCCAGCTATTGTTGGAAGATTATTTATTTATATTACTTTCCCAAATATAATGACATATGGATGGATGAAACCAGGAAATTTTGGATTAGACGCTATTACAACTGCTACACCATTAAAAATAATGAGAGATTCTGGTGAAACAATCACTTTGTTAAAGGCTTTTTTAGGTTTTAGAGCAGGTTCTATGGGGGAAAGTTTTATTTTCCTAATTATAATAGCGGCTATATATTTAATATATACGAAAACTGCTAGTTGGAAAATTATTTTATCTACATTTTTCAGTGCTACTATCTTAACCTACATTTTCTATTTTTCAGGTTTTATAAACTATCCTATTCAATTTTTGATGTCTGGTAGTTTACTTTTTGTTACTGTCTTTATGGCAACAGATCCTATTAGCGGACCCAAAAATCAAAAAGCACACTGGTATTATGGAATTTTAATTGGCTCTGTAACTATATTAATTAGAACTTTTTCTTTATTCCCAGAAGGAACAAGTTTTGCAGTTTTATTAGGAAACACATTTGCACCTTTAATGGATGAGATTTTATCAAAAAAGAAGGTGAAAAAATGAAAGATAGCAAATTATATGTAGTTCTATTCACCTTTATAATTTCTTTTATATTTGTTTTTATACTAGCTTTAGCAAATGAGTTAACTAAAGAAAAAGTGAAAATAAATGAAGAACTATTTCAAAGAAAAGCAATTTTATCAGCAATGGGTATAGATTTTAACAATGATGAAGAAGCATACAAATTATATAATGAAAAAATAAAAGTTAGTACAAAAAATGGAATAAATATTTATGAATCAAATGTAAACGGAAAAGATGTTTATGCTGTTATTTTCGTAGGAAATGGTTTATGGAGTACAATTAGAGGTGTTTTAGCTGTAGATAAAAATTTAACAGAAATAGTTGGAATTGATTTTATTACTCAAAGTGAAACTCCAGGTTTAGGTGGAAGAATAGAGGAAAAATGGTTTAAGGATCAATTTAGATTTGAAAAAATAAAAGATGGAAAAATACAAATGATTATTGGTGGAACAGGAAAAGGTGATTATGACCATGAAAATGGTGAATTTGAAGCAATCACCGGTGCAACAAGAACTTCTGAATCTGTTGCAAATATGTTAAATAAATATTTAACCATATTAAAAGACCTCCTAGGGGGTGAATTGAAATGAGTGAATATAATAAAATACTAAAAGAAAATGTATGGTATAACAACCCTGTCTTTGTTCAAATTTTAGGTATTTGTTCTGCATTAGCTGTAACTAATAACTTAACAAACACATTTATTATGACTATTGCTGTAAGTTTGGTCACAGCTTTTTCAAGTTTAACCGTTTCAATAATAAAAGGGTTAATACCAAGAAAAGTAAGAATGATTGTACAAACACTAATTATAGCCTTTTATGTAATTATTGTAGATATAGTTCTAAGAGCTTATCTACCTGATATAAGTAAATCTCTTGGCCCATATGTTGGATTAATTATAACTAATTGTATAATCATGGGAAGGGCAGAAGGTTTTGCACAATCCAATGGACCTATTATATCATTTTGGGATGGTTTTACATCCGGTCTTGGTTATTTAGTTGTGTTAATGGTTGTTGCATTTTTTAGAGAATTACTTGGCTTTGGAACTTTATTTGGTTTTAGAGTTTTGCCTGAAGGATTTATGTCATGGACTATTATGTTAATGGCACCAAGTGCATTTTTTATGCTTGCAATATTTATTTGGGTTGCAAAAGGTATAATGATTAGAAAGGAGGCTAAATAATGGCTCCAGATATTAGTCCTTTCATATTATTTTTTGCATCAATTTTTACAAGTAATATTTTATTAGCAAATTTTTTGGGTATGTGTTCTTTTATTTCAATATCTAAGGATATAACATCCTCTAATGGGTTAGGTATGGCAGTAACAATGGTTATGACAATAACAACAGCATTAAATTGGATTGTTTATAATAAAATCATTGTTCCTTTTGGATTAGAATATTTAAGATATATTATTTTTATTATAGTAATAGCTGCTGTAGTCCAAATACTTGAAATGCTTATTGATAGACTATCACCAAATTTATATATGAGTTTAGGAATTTTTTTACCATTAATAACTGTTAATTGTGCTATATTAGGTGTTTCATTATTTATGCAATTAAGATACTATACGTTTATTCAATCTATTTTTTACGGTTTAGGTTCTGGACTTGGATGGTGGCTTGCAATTATGGCTCTAGCCGCTATAAGAAAAAGAGTTGACAAAAGCCCAAATGTCCCTGCAGCTTTAAAAGGACCTGGATTAACGTTAATAATAATCGGCATTATGGCAATGGCATTCATAGGATTTTCAGGAATGCTCAATGTACAGTGAGGTGGTATGATGAGCAATATATTATTAGCACCTTTAATTGTTTCTGTTATAAGTGGAGTTTTAGCCGCTATAATAGCTATCGTTGATGGAATCGTTAATAATTATGGTGAAGTCAAAGTTAATATAAATGGGAAAAAAGAATTGACTGTAAAAGGTGGCGCTTCACTTTTAACAACTTTATCTGAAACCGGGATTTTTGTTCCATCTGCATGTGGAGGTCGCGGAAGTTGTGGAGCTTGTAAAGTAAAGGTTTTATCTGATGTTGGACCTCATCTCCCAACAGAAACACCTTTACTCACACCTGAAGAACTAAAAGAAAATGTTAGACTTTCATGTCAAGTTAAAGTAAAAAAAGATATTGAAATTTGGCTACCTGAAGAATTATTCAATGTTAAAAAGTATAAAACAAGAATTGAAACTATTAAAGATGTTACTCATGATATTAAAGAAGTTAAATTTAAATTATTAGAACCAACGGAAATAAATTTTAAGGCTGGTCAGTATATGCAAATTGTGATACCTCCTTATGAAAAAATAAAAGAATCTACTCAAAGAGCTTATTCTATTTCTTCATTACCATCTCAAAAAGATTCTTTTGAATTATTAATTAGATTAGTCCCTGGAGGAATTGCAACAACATATGTTCATAATTATTTAAAAGAAGGGGATATTCTAGAGGTTATCGGCCCTTTCGGTGATTTTTATTTAAGAGATACAGATGCTGATGTTATTGGTGTTGCTGGTGGCTCAGGAATGGCACCTTTAAAATCAATAATTTTTGATATGTATGAAAAAGGGATTACAAATAGAAATGTATGGTATTTTTTTGGTGCTCGTTCCTTAAGAGATCTTTATTATGTTGAAATGTTTAGAGAATTAGAAAAAAAATGGCCTAATTTTCATTTTATTCCTGCTTTATCTGAACCTTTACCAGAAGATAAATGGGAAGGTGAAACAGGATTTATAACAGATGTTTTAGATAAATATATAAAAGAAAAAATGGATCCAAACACGCCTAAAGAAGGATATCTTTGTGGAAGTCCTGGGATGATCGGTGCTTGTGTTAAAGTAATGACAAATAATAATATTCCAGAAGATAAAATTTATTATGACAAATTTGCTTAAAAAGGGGGATTATATATGAAAATGACTCCTGAATTCCAAAAAGCTCAAAAAAATATGCAGCCAGGTGTTATAACTGCTGATGGTTTCCTAGGTAATGATGATAGAAATCTTATTGATATTATCATTGAAGATGAAGAAATTTTATCAAGTTTAAATTGTGATATTGAAAAAATAGTCAATAAAATGAAAGAATTAAGAAAAAAAGGCGAGAAAGGTATGGGTGAACCAATTACAATAGACAAAAAATGGGAAGTTCAAGTTGGAGAGGCTAGAGGACATTTACCCTGTCCCTTTGAAGATGGGATATTTAGAAAAGTTGTTACAAAGGTTACAAACCTTGATAATAATGAAAGTATTATATTTAGCGATTTATCAATACATTTAATTGAAAAACACCATTTTTTTCAAGGGAAAGGTTCTCCATTTAGGTTAGAACCTCCAAAATTAATAAAAGTTCTTGATATTTGTAAATAGAGGTGGATTCCGCCTCTATTTATTCTTTAGGAGGGATTTTATGATATATGATATTGCTATTATTGGAGCGGGTGTTATTGGCACATCTATTGCTAGGGAATTATCAAAATATGAATTAAAGATTTTACTACTTGAAAAATCAGATGATGTAAGTAATGGAGCATCAAAAGCTAATAGCGGTATTGTTCATGGAGGATATGCCGCTAAACACGGAACATTAAAAGGTAAATTATCTTTTGAAGGAAATAAATTATATGATGAACTTGATAAAGAATTAAACTTTGGATTTAAACGAACTGGAGCATTAGTAATTGGGTTTGATGAAAATGATGAAAAAAATATTTTTAATTTATATGAAAATGGAATAAAAAATGGTGTGAAAAAAGAAGATATAAAAGTAATATATAAAGACGAAATATTAAAATTAGAACCTAATATAAATAAAAATGTAAAAGTGGCATTAATAGCTAATGATGTTGGAATAACTTCCCCTTATGAAATGACAATAGCACTTGCCGAAAATGCTGTAAAAAATGGTGTTGAATTGAAATTAGAAAATGAAGTTATAGGTATCGAAGAGCAAAATGACTATTTTATAATCAACACAAATCAAAGTAGTTATAAAACAAAATATATTATAAATGCAGCAGGTGTATATAGTGATAAAATCTCAAGTATGGTTTGCATAAATGATTTTTATATAAACCCAAGAAAGGGACAATATATTATTTTCCATAAAGGATATGGAAAAATAATAAATAGGGTAATTTTTCAAACTCCAACAGAAAAAGGAAAAGGAATATTAGTTACTCCAACATACCATGGAAATTTAATGATTGGACCTAATGCTGATGAAATATCTAGTAAAGAAGACGTTACTACTGATATAGAAACATTAAAATATATTATAAAAACGGCAAAAAAATCTGTCCCAAATATTGATTTAAGAAAAGTTTTAACATCATTTTCTGGTATTCGTCCTACCCCATCAACTGGAGATTTTATTATAAAAGAAGCAAAAGAAAGGTTTATCAATGTTGCCGGTATAGAATCTCCAGGTTTAACTTCATCACCAGCCATCGCTAAAATGGTTATTAATATTCTAAAAAATTCCAAATTAAAATTAACTAAAAAAAATTATTTTGACCCTTATAGAAAACCTATAATTGTTCCAAAAAATTTATCTTATAAAGAAGTAAATAAAATGTTAGAATTGAATTCTGAAGAGCAAATAATTTGTAGATGTGAAATGGTAAGCAAAAAAGAAATTATAGATGCTTTAAATAGAGGGATACCAATTAAATCTGTTGATGCTGTAAAAAGAAGAACAAGAGCTACCATGGGTTTTTGCCAGGGAGAATTTTGTACCCCAAGAGTTAGAAAGGTTATTGCAGAGACATTAAAAATAAAAGAAGAAGATGTTCCAATAAGAGGTAAAAAAAGCGGTATTTTACCTAAAAAAGTAAATCTAAACTACTTTAAAAATATTTTAAATGATTTAATTTGAAATTTTAGTAAAAAACATATATAATATATAACTAAGATCATATGTGCTCTGAGGTGATTTTATTGTATTATTTAATGGCTATATTATCAGCGTTTTCATCATCTGTTACTTCTGTTTTAGGAAAATATTCTTTTAATATTGGAGCAACAGTATCTCAGATTTTATTTCTGAGATTTCTTTTTTCATTTTTGATATCTGGTGTTATTTTTATTATAGCGGGTTATAAAATACATTTTAAAAAATTTTTGCTATTTTCTATACTTGGTATAGTAAATTATGGAATAGCTGCTTACGCTTTTTTTACAGGGTTACAGTATCTTAATCCTGCTTATGCTACCGTTATATATTTTACAAATCCTATATTTGTATCAATACTGCAAACAAAAGCTACTAAAAGAAAACTAAACATTGTCAATACATCTGCTGTAGCTTTATCCTTTGTAGGAGTTTTTATTTCTAATTTGGGAGAAAAAGCTTTTGCAGGAAATAAAAGTCTTGTTTTTGGTACTTCAATTATATTATTTAGCTCTTTTGTTAATGCGTTATTTCTCGTAACTGTAAGTGAAAATTTAAAAGAAAAGAAATCTAATCCTTTTGAAAATGTTTTTTATACTTTTACTGGTGCTTTCCTTTATTATTTCATTTTAGTTATTAAAAATAATGAAATCTATTCTCTTAATAATAAATTTCTATTAAGTGGTTTTATATTAGCTGTATTAGCTACCTTTATTCCATTAACGTTAAATTATATTTCTTTAAAAAAGCTTCAATCTCATACTTTAGCATTATTGATGCCTTTAGAAATTGTTTTTGCAGCAATAATGTCATTTATATTTTTCCATGAACCATTTAATGTTTTGAAAATATTTGGATTTATAATGGTTGGAATAGCTCCAATTATCGATATTTTAAATGTTGAATCTCAATCTATATAAAAAATCATTTAACATATTGGGGGGAATATAATGTTAAAAAAAATTTTATTTGATCAAGTTAAACCTGCATATGGATGTACAGAACCAATTGCAGTTGCTTTAGCCGTTGCAACTGCAAAAAAATATTTAAAAGGACATTTAGAAAAAATAGAGATTATTCTCGATAAAAACACTTATAAAAACGGATTAGAAGTAAACATTCCCGGAACTCCATTTATAGGTCTTGAAGTTGCAGCTGCACTCTCTTTTACATGTGGAGAAGCTGAATTAGGGTTAGAAGTATTAAAACATGTAAATCAAATGTGTATAGATAATTCCCATAAAATATTAGGTAAAATAAAAATTATAGTTAATAAAAATTACTCTGGTTTAAAAGTAAACTGTAAATTAAAAGGAGAAAACAGTGTTAATGTTATTATAGAAGGAAAGCATGATAATATTGTCCATATTGAATCTAATAATATACCTATTTTTGACAAACCATTTGAAGCTAGTGGTGCATTATTAAATGAAATAAAAAATTTTAATATAAATTATTTTATTAAATTTGTTGAAAATTATGATTCTGACATTTCGGAATTACTGGATAGAACTATGAAAATGAATACTCAAATAGCTGAAAAAGGCCTTAATACACCTGGAAATTTTGGAAATATATTAAATTTTGAACCTGTAAACATAGTTCAAGCTGCTGTAGATGCACGAATGAGCGGGGAATTATTACCTGTAATGACTGTTGCAGGCAGCGGAAATCAAGGACTATCTTGCACTTTACCTATCATTAAGATAGGTAAAGAATTTGATACTGAAAAAGTAAAAAAATCTATATTATTAAGTATGTTAGTAACAATATATATAAAAGCATATACAGGCCTTTTAACTCCAATTTGTGGCGCAGGATCTATTGCATCAGCTGGAGCTGCTGCTGGTTTAGTATACTTAAAAAATGGTAATTCTGAACAAATCAAAAATGCAATTAATAATGTATTAGCAACTCTCTTTGGTCTAACATGTGATGGCGCAAAAAAAGGATGTTCTTTAAAAGCTGGTACCGGAACTTTTGTCGCACTTCAAAGTTCCGAACTATCATTAAAAAATATAAATGTTCCATGTGGAAATGGTATTGCCGCAAAAAATGTAGAAGATACAATAAAAAGAATAGGAAAATTAACATTATCTATAAAAAAGTTTGATGAAGATGTTTTGGAATTTATTGGAAAATGTTAAAGAAGGTGAAATATGTCTTATAAGGTTTGTATAGAATGTGATGAAAAAGTAGATAATGATGAAAAAATATGTCCTAATTGCGATGGATTTTTTTTGAAAAAAAAATGTCCAAAATGCAACGAAATTATGAAAGATGATATAAAAAAATGTTGGTATTGTGGATGGAACTTTACAGATATAAAGAAAAAAAACATATCAAAAAAAATTAATTTTTACGAATCTTATATAAATGATATTAAAAACACTACATTTAAAAATAAAATATCATCAAAATATAAAAAAAATTATATAAAGTTAACAACAGAACAAATAGAAATTATAAAAAAAGCTAGAAATAGTAACTTAATAATTAATGCTTTTGCTGGATCAGGAAAAACGACAACTTTATTAAGTATTGCTTATGCATTAAGAAACAAAAGTTTTCTTTTCCTTGCTTTCAATAGATCAGTTAAAGAGGAAATTGAATATAAAATTAAAAAATCAAAATTAAATAATATAAAAGTATTAACTACTCATGGATTGGCCTATAAATTTGCGAAAAATGATTTAAAGTTCAAAAAAATTGGAAAAGAATTAAATACTTTGGAAATATCAAAAATTTTAGATATTGATATTTTTATTGCAGATTTAGTAAAAATCGCATTTAATGATTTTTGTAATGGTGATTATACTAGTATTTCTGATAAAACAATAGAAGAAATATTAAATTCAAATCAGAAATTACGGTTTATAAAAGAACAAAAAGAATATCTAAAAACTAAGTTACTAAATATTTGGAATTTATATATCGAAAACAAATTACCCATGACACACAATGTTTATTTAAAGTTTTTCCATCTAAATATAGAAAAATATAGAAATTATATAAATTTTGATTATATTCTCTTAGATGAGGCACAAGATACAAACGAAGTTGTGTTAGATATCTTTAAAAAATTAAAAGGAAAAAAAATTATTGTTGGAGATCCTCATCAACAAATATACTCTTTCAGAGGTTCAATTAATGCTATGTATAAAATTAGAAATGAAATATCAGCTGAAATTTCATATTTAACTGAATCTTTTAGATTTCCAAATTATATATCTAATAAAGCTAATATTATTTTAAAAGATTTCAAAGGCGAAGAAAAAGAAATTATCTCCTTTAATCAAAATAGTAATAATACTATAAGCAATATGTGTTTTATAACGAGAACAAATGCTACCCTTATAAAATTAATTGATACTTTAAAAAATTTTGAAATTAAACTAGTAAGATCTCCCCAAGAAATTTTCCATCTTCCTTTAAATATATATTATTATATTAAATATTTAAATAATGGTAAATATAAAGATAAAATAAAAGAGCGCTGGATTCTCAATTTCGAATCATTAGAAGAATTAAAAAATTATGCAGAAGATTTCGAAGATTATGAATTAGTCTCAGCAATAAATATAGCTGAAGAATATGATGAAAAATTATTTTCCCTTTTAAATATGGCAAAAGAAAAATATAAAAAAAATAAAGGAAAAATATTTCTTGCAACTGCACATTCTAGTAAAGGGTTAGAATGGGATAAAGTTGTAGTCTGCCATGATTTTCAAAATTTAATTGATTTATTAAAAAAAGAAAAATATAAAAGTATTAAAAATTTTCAAAAATCATATCTTAATCATATACATAAAATAATTAATGGAGAAAAAAGTGTATTTAAACACCAATACATTATCGATGAAATTAATCTTTTTTATGTTGCCATAACTAGAACAAAAAAAGATTTGATCATTTATTCTAATAGTGATATATTCAACATTAACATAAATGAAAAGCTTGAGGAATGAGCCTCAAGCTTTTATTCCTTTTGCAAGAAATTCTGAAAGCTCTAATAAAACTTTTTCCTTATCTTTTATAGTTTTTTCAAATAAATATTCAATACCTATATAATGAGAAATCCCCATTAAAAACATCGCTATTATTTCTTTATTTTTTATTTTTATATCATTAAGATTCTCAAGATATCCTTTTTTAAAACTTTCATAATATTTTCTAACTTCATCCTTTACAACAAACTCTGATTCTCTTATAATCTCATAGTAATTTTTATTTTTTGAGAAAAATTCTAAAAATAAATATATACCTAATAATTCTCTTTCTAATCTATTAACATTTTCTGATATATTATTTGAAATAAAATATCTTGTCTTATGACTTATTTGTCTTACAATTTCTCTCAAAAATTCCTCTTTGCTTGAAAAATATAAATAAAAAGTTCCAACAGCCATGCCAATTTTATTTGTTATTTCAAAAACCTTTACATTATAATATCCTTTTTTACTAAATAATTCTATTCCAGCATCAATAAGTATTTTCTTAGTATCTTTTTTTTCTTCTTTGAAAAAATATATATCAATATTAAAAATATTTTTTCTTATATCACAATTAAATATCCCATTAAATATTATTTCAAAAAAAACATTTTTATCTAATTTTACCCAACCATAAGAAGACATGATTCCCAAAAACCTTAAACCACCTATTATATATATATACTCTATTTCTGTAATATCTTTTTCCAAAATATTGCCTAATATATCAATATAAATATCTCTTAATTCTTTTTCATATTTTGGAAATCTATATTGACCTTCTCTAAATATTGTAACAAGTGGTTTGTATTTTATTGCAGCTTCGAAAACTATATCAAAAAAAGATATTAGTTTTTCTTTTTTTGAATTACCACTAAAATTATAAAAGTCTTTTTTTAGCTTATTTAATAAATCATTTAATAAATATTCAAAAATTTCTTGTTTGTTTTTAAAATAATTATAGAATACTCCATTAGAAACATTAGCATTCCTACAAATCTCTGCAACAGATACTGTTTCATACCATTTTTTTGAGAATAATTCTATAGCAGAATTGATTAGTTTTTCTTTAATATCTTTTTTCATTTAATCATCTCCAAGTTAATTATTTCTGCAAAAAGTAATAAACTCCTTTTTAAATGTTTTGGGATCTTCTATAATAACAGAGTGGCCAACATGGTCTATAACCTTTATCTCACCACTTAAATATTTCATTGTTTCTTTAGCCATATCTTCTGTTATTAAAGTATCTTTTCTCCCTACAATGAATAATACCTTATTATTGTAATTTTTTGATAATTCGATATAATTAATTTTTTCTAATGCTCTTGCATTACCTGAAAAACAATTTTCATTCATAAGCAATGCATCATTAGTTAATTCATCTAATAGCTTTTCATCTTTATTTTCTGGCATTATTCCTGCTAAGGCTTTTTTTAATAATTCTTTATTACCCTTATACATTTCTAAGATAGGATAATATTCTTCTGGTGTTTTTAATCCATTTATTGGAGCAGAATCTATTAAAATCATTTTTTCAGATTTTTCCGGATATCTAAAACTAAGCGCTTGAGCTACCGCTCCACCTAATGAGTGTCCAACAATAATAGCTTTTTCAATATTTAATTCTTCCATAAACCCTTTTACATAATCTGCATAAACATCTATATCACATATATCAATTTTATCACTTCTCCCAAAATTAGGCAAATCTAAGGCAAAAAATTTAAAATTTTCTATATCCATAACTTTTTTATACCAATTAGATGACGCAAAATTCCCATGTATCATTATAACAGGTTTCCCATTTCCATTTTCATAATAAAAGATTTTCTTTCTATTAATTTCAGCAAATTTCCCATCCATTTTTTTACTCCTCCATATTTTTTTTATAAAATACACATGAGGTTTTCCTAAATGTTTATAATAAAGCATTATTATACCATACATTATACCTTTCGGAAAGAAAAGAACGAAAATAATTAACAATATCCCAAAAATTAATGACATTGGTATCGCTGTTCTTGAAAAAATAAAAGGTAATCCAGTAATAATAGCAGAACCTATTAATCCTCCATGAATAGTTGATAATCCACCAATAATTATCATAGCTAAAAGATTTAGTGATGTAGAAAGCCCAAAATCTGTAGGTGCTATATAACCTAAGGTATGAGCATATAATGTTCCAGATATTCCACCAAAAACTGCACTTATTACAAAAGCATGTAATTTTATATACGAAGTATTTATTCCATATGCTTTTGCTGCTACTTCACTTTCTCTAACCATTTTATATTTTATCCCTATTGGAGAGTTTACTACTTTTGAAGCAAAGTGAGCTAAAATTACATAAAATAATAAATTTACTATGTACATTCCAAAATCACTTTTTATTAAAGGAGGAATATTTCTTATTCCTATATGCCCACCAAAAATATCAAATGCTCCAATTAATTGTTCTATAGCAATACCAAAGGCCATCGTGGCTATAGCTAAATAAAAACCTTTTAATCTTAACGCAGGCAATCCTATTAAAAAACCTAATATCGAAGATAATATTATAGCTATAATCAGATTAATTATAAAAGAGAAATTATAATTTGTCAATAAAAACGCAGTAGTATATGCACCTATAGCCATAAAAGCTCCATGACCTATAGAAATTTGTCCAGCATATCCTGAAATGAAATTTAGTCCTAACGCTGAAATAGCAAAAATAATTATCGTAGACAATATTAATAATATGAACGGTTTAGATAAAAATATAAATCCAACTAATATGCCAATTATTAGAAAATATAAAGATTGTTTCATATTATACTCTCCCTTCAAAACCTTTTGAAAATATCCCTGAAGGTTTTACTACTAACATTATTATTATTAATACTAGAACTATTGACAATTGAAAATCAGGTGATATATACATTCCTACTATCTTTTCTAATATTCCTAATATTAATCCACCAAAAATAGCACCAAATAAATTTGAAAATCCTCCTAAAACTCCGGCCGTAAATCCGTATAATTGCATATTCACCATCATATTAGGATGAATATATTCTTTAGGAGCTATTAATATTCCTACTAAAGCCGATAACATTATACCTATTCCCCAAACAATAGAATCTATTTTATTAATATTAATACCTACAACTCCTGCTCCTATTTCGTCTTGTGATCTTGCTCTAATAGCAGTTCCAAGTTTTGTAAATTTCAAAAACAACGCCATTATTATTGCTATAGAAAAAGCTATTAAAGAAACTCCTAAATCATTTATAGGCATAACCAAAATATTTTCTCCTATATGCATAATAATCGGCATTCCCGTAAATATCTCTGGAAAACTTTGATAATCTGTACCCCATATTAAAACACTCAATCCTTCAAAAATCATTAAAAGACCTAAAGTAACTATTAACATTGCTCCATGAGATATATGTTTTATTGGTTTCAATATTTTTTCAATTAGATACCCTATAACAAACCCAAATATTAATGCAGATATAATTGATATTAATAAATTATTTGTAATAGAATATATAGTAAATGCAAAAAAAGTTGAAATCATACCAGCGTGTCCATGAGCAAAATTCATAACACCCACACTTCTAAAGATTAAAGCAATTCCAAAAGCCATCAATCCATATAATGCTCCTTGAGGTATTCCCAAAATAATACTTTGTAAAATTAACATCTTATCACCTACCAAGATATGCTTTTTTTATTTTTTCATTATGAAGTAATTCATTCGCTTTACCAAAATGTACAATTTTACCTGTTTCCAAAACATATGCTCTATCACTTATTTTTAATGCTTTAATGGCATTTTGTTCTACTAATAATATTGAAATACCAACTTTTTTCAATTTTAATAATACTTCAAATATTTCATCAACAATTATTGGCGCTAAACCTAAGGATGGTTCATCAAGCATTAATATTTCCGGATCTCCCATTAGCGCTCTTCCAACAGCCAACATTTGCTGTTCTCCACCAGACAGTGAACCAGCTAACTGTTTTCTTCTATCTTTTAAAATCGGAAAAAGAGTATATACTTTTTCCAAATTATTTTTTTCATCTCCACGTAAAAAACTTCCCATTTTTAAATTTTCTTCAACGTTTAGCTTAGGAAATATTCTTCTATTTTCTGGACATAATATTAATCCTCTTTTAACTAATTTTTGTGTATTCTCTTTTGAAATATTTTCATTGTTAAAATACAATTCTCTTTTTGCTTTAACTAATTTTAATATGCCAAATAGTGTAGATGTTTTCCCTGCACCATTTGCACCTAAAATTGATACTATTTCACCTTTTTGTACGTTAAACGATATATTTTTCACAGCATTTACATGACCATAATTTACTACTAAATTTTTTATTTCAAACATTTTCTTTCTCCCCCAAATATACTTTTATAACTTCTTTATTGTTTGCAATTTCTTCAGGATTTCCTTCTGCTATTTTTTTACCGAAACTCATAACTGTTATCTTTTCAGATACTTTCATAACTAAATTCATATCATGTTCTACTAATAATATAGTAATACCCTGTTTTTTATTTAACATTTTAAAAATATCTTCTATTTCTAACGTTTCACTTGAATTTAATCCTGCAGCTGGTTCATCAAACAATATCATTTCTGGTTCTAATACAATTGCTCTTGCTATTTCAATCCTTTTCAAAATACCATATGATAGTTGTGATGGATATGAAGACAATCTATTTTTAATACCTAATAATTCTGCCGCAAATAATATTTTATCTCTAATATATTTATCAAATTTGCTAGTATTTCCATTAAAAATATCAAAAATATCCCCTTTAAAATTATGCACAATACCAGAATATATATTTTCATAAACATTTAAAAATTTAAATAATTGCAAATTTTGAAATGTCCTAGTTATTTTCTTATATATAATTTTTTCTGTTTTTAAATTTAATAATTCTATTTCTTTGAATTTAACCAATCCATTAATAGGTTTCACAACACCTGTTATAACATTAAACAATGTTGTTTTTCCTGCACCATTGGGACCAATAAGAGAATGAATTGCCCCTTTGTCTATTTTCATATTAAAATTATTTACTGCTATTAACCCACCAAATTTTACCGTTATATTTTTTAATTCTAGCACTTTATCACCTCTCTTTAATAAAGCGGGGATTTCCCCCGCTTTATTATTTATCATAATAAATCCAATTAGTCATTTGTGTCCATGCACCTTTTCTTACTCTTAATACATACATTGATTGTTTCCCTAATCTGCATGTTTCATCATTTGGATCATATTTTTTATAAGTTATTTCGTGTGCCAACATACCTGACCATTTATTCATTGTTTCTAAGGCTTCAACCATTTTTTCTCTTGTTAAATCTTTACCTGCTCTATTTAACCCTTCAACAAAAACTTCAGCAGCTATCATACCAGCTATTGCATATGCGTTAGGTAACTGATCATAATATTTTTTATATATCTTAAATGGTTCTAAATCAGGATTTGAAAAATCAACCTTTACCCATGCCATTGCTTCAACACCTTCAGCTGCTTCTTTTGCCAATAATATATAAGAAATATCAGAATTTGCATAGGTTAAAACATATTTTTGTTTTTGAAGCCCATATTGTTTTGCCTGTTTTACAAAATTAACTGATTGCGGAACAAATAACATGATTGCTATAGCATCAGGCTGTTTAGCAATTAATTTTGTTATTTCAGTTGAAAAATCATTTGCTGTAGGATTTATAGCTAGTGTTTCTACAGGTTTCATATTATATTTATCCTTCAAAGTTTCCATAGATGATTTTAAAAATTCTTTACCTGCATCATCATTTCTATATACTATAGCAATTTTTTTAGCTTTTTTTGTTTTTACCAAATAATTAATCATTATATTACCTTCTAAAGTATAATTGGGTTGTACAGGAAATATATATTTTTTAGGAGGTATGGCAAGTAATGAAGAACCACTAGCCTGATACACATAAGGTACTTTCATATTATTCACATAATCCATAATTGCTAAATTTCCAGGAGTTCCTAAGCCACCCACTAATGCGAAAACCTTGTCATTTTCTATTAACCTTTTTACTTCGACAGTAGTTTTGGCTGGATTAAATTGATCATCTGCAATAATTAAGTTAATTTTTCTTTCATATATCCCTCCATTATCATTAACATAATTAAAATATGCGTTCATACCATTTGCTACACTTTGACCAATTACAGCGACAGGTCCAGACATTGCTTGAAATGTGCCAATTTTAATTTCTGTATCGGTAACTCCGTCTACAGAATATCCAATACTCATAATAACTAAGACGCTTAACAATACCAACAATACCTTTTTCATTTGAATCCCCCCTTATAAATAGCCTAAATTACTGGCTTCTTTTTTTAATTTCTCCCTGAAATCAGGATGTGAAATATCAATTAACGCTTTTACCCTTTCTCTTAAACTTTTACCTCTTAAATGTGCAATTCCATATTCAGTAACAACATAATCTAAATCTTGCCTTGGTACAGTTACAAAAGAACCTTGAGGCAACATCGGCACTATTGTTGATATAGTTCCATTTTTTGCCGTTGACCTTAAAGCTATAATCCCTTTTCCATTTTTACTCATTACTGCTCCTCTATGAGTATCCAGCTGTCCTCCTGTTCCTGAATATTGTTTTGGACCTATAGATTCAGAACATACTTGACCTGTTAAATCCACAGTTATCGCAGTATTTATACTTATCATATTTTCATTTTTAGATATAATATATGGATCGTTTACGTACTTCCCCCTCATTATCCACACTCCAGGGTTATTATTTAGCCAATCATACATTCTTTTTGTACCTAATGCAAAAGTACAAACAAATTTACCTTTCCATAATGTTTTTTTCATATTGGTTATTGCTCCAGCTTCAAACAAATCTATCATAGACTCTGTAAACATCTCTGTATGTATTCCCAAATCTTTTTTATGATTTAAAAGTTTTGCTACTGCGTTAGGAATTCCACCTATTCCAATTTGCAATGTTGAACCATCATTAACTAATTCAGATATATATTCTGCAATAATTCTTTCCGTTTCCGAAGGTTCAACTATCGATAATTCTGGAATTTCCCATGAATTTTCAACAATATAATCAGCTTGTGAAATATGCACTTGAGTTTCTCCATGAGTCCATATAAATTTATCATTTACTTCTAATATTACTATGTCCGCTTTCTCTAAAACTTCCATTTCATATACATTTGAAATTCCTAAATTAAAATATCCCGTTTTCTCATGCATTGGAGTTACAGTTCCCCAAAATATTACAATATTCCCATTCTCTTTTTCAGATAATAATTTATCTGTACCAGCCATGTGCAGATTATTTGGAACAAAGTCTACTGTTTTTAATCCTAATTTTTCGGCTTTTCTTGTGGGGGGGCTTAAAAACCATGAGTGATTATTATAAACATCTTCATATTCTTCTTTCATAAAAAAATCATATTCTTTCATATTCAAACAAGTTACTACTTTCAACTTTTCGAAATGTGGTTTGTATTTATGTAAATTTTCCAACAAACCCTGCGCTTCAGAAGAAGCTAAACCCGTAATTATAGTTGCTTTTTTTGGTAAAGATAATATAACTTCTTCTATGGTTTTTAATTTATTGTTATATTTATCTTTCCACATATTCTCACCCCTCATATTTTCCCCATTTAACAGTAGCAGCAGCCCATACAAAACCTAATCCAGCACCAACCATTACTATATTATCTCCATCTTTTATTTTTCCTGATTTTAATCCCAATTCTATTGATAAAATTTGATCATTTTGGCCTATGTGACCATATTCTTCCAAATATGTTGTTTGATTTTCGGTTAAACCTAATTCATCTAAAACAGCATAATGTGCAGAACGTTTAAAATGTAAAATCGCAAGATAATCTATATCCTTTCTTCTTAATTTAGATTTTTCTAATGATTTATCGATCACATAATAAAAGTTAGGCATAGTTTTTTCTTTTAACTTTTTCTTAAATTTTTCTCCATTTTTTACAACAAAATGAAGTCTATTTACATCTTCTTTTTCCATTGGCCATTTTTTAGTCCCCCCTACTTCAACTATACAATCTTCCGAAAATGATCCATCTCCTTTAAATGCAGTTCCTAAAATAACATTTTTATTATAATTCTTTCTTAATATCATTGCAGCTCCTCCAGCACCTATATCAAACATAAAAGACGTTTCTTTAATGGAATAATCTATTAAATCACCATTTCTATACCCACTAACCAATAAAACAGTATTGATATCTTCATTTGCAATCATCATAGATCTTGCAACTTCCATACCACTCATCATAGAACCACACATTGCCTCCATATCAAAAGACCATGCATTTTTAGCATTTATTTCATCCGCAACTTTCAATCCAGCTAACCAACATGGATAATCTTTATGCTGAGCGCCATTCCAAATAACCAAATCTATTTCATCAGATGAAATGCCAGCATTCTCTATAGCTTTTTTAGCTGCTTGAATTCCCATATAACTTGTAGTATCCTTAGTACCTGGTATTGGTTTTTTTAATATACCAAACTTTTCTTTTATAACTTCTATAGGTATTTTACTTTTCTTAGATATTTCTTCTGCAGTAATAAACGTTTCAGGAGTGTATGTACCAATTCCCATAATTCCAACATTCATTTCTTCACCTTC